>DASYSV010000533.1:0-4643 GCA_036010185.1 Puia sp. | reverse complement strand
CCATGCCCCCCTCTACTCCCCGCCGGGCCAGTTCCACCGCCATTCTCAAAAATTCCTTATCCCGTTCATTGATCATTTACCAAAGTTAACACCGCCACCCATTCCACCATTCCCTTTCTGCCGCATTTCCTTTCGGCCGCCCGCCGCACCCCAAACCCCCAACGCCGCACCCCAATCCCGACGCCGCATCCCAAACCCCCAACGCCGCACCCAAACCCCCACTTTGAAGAATTCCCTACCCTTTCCCTGGGGAATCCATTCCCCACTTTTCCTCATTTTAAGGTCAAAAACTCGTCTTTCGCCGCTTACACTGCTAGTGGAATGTATTTTGCCTTAGTAATATGGCTTTTAATAGGATATTGGATTTTAGCAACGGCCTGGATTTTTATCTGGGCTTCTTTTTTACCCCTACGGCTCCGCCATTCCGTATATTTGAGGACCAAAAACTACCTAGCCAAAAGTGCCGACGCGGATCCTCCTCTTTCTCGATCTCTTATTCCTTTCCTTCTCCGCCCGGTCCCAGGACCTGTCTCAGCTCAATCGTGCCCTCGAAGCCTCCCCGATATATGACTCCGCCAAAACGAGCGAGATCCGCCGGGAACGATCTGCCCTGGAATCCGCCGCGTCCAAAGACAACCTCCTGTTTACCCACTACCAAAACCTCTACGACCAATACAAAGTCTTCCAGTACGATTCGGCCTTCCACTACGCCCGCTGCCTCCAAAACACAGCTCAACAGCTCAACGCCCCCATAAAGATCGCCGACGCCCGGCTAAAACTATGCTTCTGCCTTCTTTCCGCCGGCCTCTTCAAGGAGACCCTCGATTCGCTCAGGACCATCGACACAAAAGGATTACCCGACAGCCTGCAGGCGGAATATTATTCTTTGATGGGCCGGTACTATTACGATCTCGGCGATTTCGACAACGATGATTATAACACGCCCGCCTATACCCGCATAGGCAACGCTTTCATGGACTCCGCACTAAACCTCTATCCGCAGGGTTCCTTCCCCGCTGAATATTATAAGGGTCTAAAACAACTCAAGTCCGGCGAGGGCAAACACGCGCTCACCCTCTTCAAACACCTTCTCGGTCGGCCCGACCTCCCGCTGCACCAATTGGCCGTCACCACTTCGACTCTCAGCGATATCTATATCCACAACGGCGAGACAGACACCGCCATCGACCTGCTCATCCGCGCGGCCATCGCCGATATAAAGTCCTCGACCAAGGAGACGACCGCCATCTTCAATCTGGCTGAGCTGCTCTATAAAAAAGGCGACGTACGAAACGCATCCTCCTACATCGAAGTCGCGATACGCGATGCCGTCTTCTATGGCGCACGGCAGAGAAAAGTCCAGGTCAGCGCCATCCTGCCCCTTATCGAAGGCGAAAAGATCGATCGGGTCGAAGCCCAAAAACGTCTCTTCGTCACCTGGTCCGTCATCGCAACCGGTCTGCTGCTGCTCGTCATCCTGCTCGTAATCACCGTCCTCCGGCAGGTCAAACGGCTCACCGCGGCCCAACGCATCATTACCACCGCTCACGCCAAGGAACAAGCGGTCAACCAACGGCTGCTGGAGACCAACAACCTGCTGGCCGAGGCCAATAAGATAAAAGAGGAATACATCGGCTTCTTCTTCAACGCCGATTCCGAATCGGTCGCCCGCATCGAAAAATTCAAAAAATCGCTCGAACAAAAGATAGCTTACCGGAAATGGGACGAAGTCATCGCCCTGGTGAACAACACCGATCTGAAAAAAGAAAAAGAAGAGATGCTGCGTAACTTCGATCAGGTCTTTCTCAAGCTCTTCCCCGGATTCATCCGGCAGTTCAATGAGCTGTTCCGCGAGGAAGACCGGGTACAGCTGAAAGATAATGAGCTCCTGAATACCGACCTCCGCATTTTCGCCCTCATCCGCATGGGCATCCACGAAAACGAAAAAATAGCCCGCATCCTTGAGTACTCGGTCAATACCATCAACACCTATAAGACAAAGATCAAGAACCGATCGATCATCCCAAACGAAGAGTTCGAACAACGCATCATGGCCATAAAGACGATTTAGGCTTGAACTTCGTCGACACTGCTTTTCGACACGCGTCTCCTCTTTCGCGCCCTTCGCTTTTACTTGGGCGCCCGCGGCAAACCGCCGCGCCGGGCTCTTCGTTCCAAGTCCTCGCTTTGCTCCGGGCTTTCCCCTTCGATCCCTGGCGCACTCTTCCAGCCTTACATCGCCACAAAACTCACCGCGCACCCGCCCCCCGGCGCCAACCTCACCACCAGCTCACTACCGCTATTCACCTCCATAGCCTCGATCGTATACGCCTCCGGGTTAGTCTTCCAGTCCGCCCCCGCCCCATCCTTATATACCGTCGCCTTATACCGGCGGCCTTTATCCAAAAAACCTAACGACACCTTCATCGTCCTCGCATTCTCGTCCGCAATCGCCCCCAGATACCAATTCTCCGAACCCTTTCCCTTCCGCGCAATCGTAAGATAATCCCCCGGCTCCGCCTCCAGTATCTTCGTATCATCCCAATCCACCGGCACCCCGCGTATCCACTCAAAGGCATCCATATGCGCCTCGTAATTCTCCGGCAGGTCCGCCGCCATCTGCAACGGGCTATATAACGTAACATACAAAGCCAGCTGCTTGGCCAGCGTCGTATGGACCTGTCTCCCGGCAACCGTTGAATACCCGCGAAGTTTAAAGATCCCCGGCGTATAATCCATCGGCCCACCCATCAATCTGCCAAACGGCAATATCGTCTCATGCTCCGGCAAATTTCCATCGCTGAAAGCATTGTACTCGTTGCCACGAGCCGCCTCACAGGCCAGCCAGTTTGGATACGTCCGCTGTAATCCCGTAGGCCGCACCGGTTCGTGCGCGTCCAGCATGACATGGTACCGCGCCGCGGCGGCAGCAACCCGAACGTAATGCTCCACCATCCACTGCCCGTCATGATGCTCGCCCCGCGGAATGATCCGGCCCACATATCCGGTCTTCACCGCATGATAACCCCGGGCTGTCATAAACCGGAAAGCAGTATCCATCTGTCGTTCATAATTTGTGACCGATCCCGAGGTCTCATTGTGCATGATCAGCTGAACGCCCTTCGACGCCGCATAAGCCGTGATCGCGCGGATATCAAAGTCGGGATAAGGCGTGACAAAGTCGAAAACATTTTCCTTCCAGTTGCCGAACCAATCCTCCCATCCCACATTCCAGCCTTCCACTAACACTCCGCCGATATGATTGCGAGCCGCAAAATCGATATAGCGCTCCACATTCGCCGTATTCGCCCCATGCCGGCCGTTGGGGATCAGCGAGCCCGCTGCCGACAAGCTATCCCCATTCCCCCTCCCCGACGCCGACAAGCTGTCGGCAAAGTCTGAATACGACCAGGTGCTCTTACCCGTTTGCATTTCCCACCATACTCCGACGAATTTCATCGGATGGATCCAGTCGGTATGAGCCAGCTTCGACGGCTCGTTCAGGTTGAGGATCATTTTCGAGGCGAGTATATCGGCCGCCTTGTCACTGACGATGATCGTCCGCCAGGGCGTGTGACAAGGCGCATGCAGATAGGCCTTATTTCCTACCGCGTCCGGCACCAGGCTCGCAGACAAGGTCAGCGTACCTTTGTCGACATGCAGCTGCATGGCAGGATAATCCACCAGCGCCGCCTCATGGATGTTTAGGTAAAGCCCGTCCGCCGTTTTCATCATCAGCGGGGTCTGCACGGCATAGGGGTCGGGAGCGACACGCACGGCTATCGCCGTCGATGCGGCCACCATGGACCGGTTGTCCACCGCACTCAGCGCCGAGGTCGTATAAGGATATTCGTTGGTATCGTAGTCTCCGGGTATCCAGAAGGTCTTATGATCACCCGCCATCCTGAACTGCGTCAGCTCATCCCCGACGATAAAATACTTCAATCCCGCCTGCCTCGGAAATTCATACCGGAACCCGACCCCATCCTCGAACACCCGGAATTGGATGTCTATCAACTTTCCCGATCCCCCGGCCAGATGCACAGTCATTTCCGCATAATGGTTACGGATATCCTTCACTTCCCCCCACACCGGTTGCCAGGTCTCGTCGACCTCCTTCCTATCCACACCCCGCAACACAAATCCCCCGCTTAACCCGCTATCATCCTTGAGCACAAATCCCAACCGCGATGCCAGCACCACCGGTTTCCCCCCATACTTCACCGCATAACGAGCCACCCCCGCCTCATCCAGCGAGAACTCCAATTCCACCTTCCCCATCCGGACATCCTCAATCCCACCCCCGGCTTTCTCTCCCTGCCAATGGGCCTCAATCCCGCTCCCGGCTTTCTTCCCCATCCGGACAGCCTCAATCCCACCGCCCGCCCCCTGCTTCGGGCGGGTCCCGGTGGGTTGAGCATGGACGATTGCAAATGAAAAAAATACGCAAAAGCAAGCAATGACCTTATGAGGCTGCATATTGAAGATAATGGTAAAAAAGCGGGGAAAAACCTCTCAGCTTTTCCCCTTGTCGTGACGCGAATAGTTTAGCCTTACGAAAAAACGACTTGCAATGACAAATAGCAACTTATATTCGTTTTCTATAACAATTATATCTCAACCGCTCCCTCTCTCCGCATCTA
>DASYSV010000532.1:0-15843 GCA_036010185.1 Puia sp. | reverse complement strand
GGACACTTGGAGAGGCATGACGAAGCCTTCCCCCCCAAAACCGTCGATGGATAATAGGCCCTCCTCCGAATTCCGTCTTCTCCGACGGTAATGGAGCCAGGTAGTCACTAACATGGAGAGAATGGCCACAGGAACGAAGATCCACATGAGTATGCGCACGAACTGGCCGAGCTCATAGCCGGTGATGATTGGTAAGTACATTGTAGAGAGATTTAAGTAAAGGTCCTCTCAAATTGAAAATCAGGAAGTTAGATTTGACAAAAGAAATTGGATCGACGGTGGCAGGCGGATGGGTTGGATTAGCAAAAAGCAATATTCACGCCAAAAAAGAAGAGATTGACCGACAAGCAAAACGCAGGATTGCCGCCTACGTAAAAGCATTACGTGGCATAGTATTTTAGCACAAATTTGGTACTACATCCATCATTAAAATCAATTGAGTTATGAATTTCAGAAAATCTAACGATGGGCCTTCGGCCAACGGACGTGGCGTCCGTTTGTTAATCGCCTGCGCGACCCTGGTCACCTCGCTCCTCTTTGTTTCCTCTACTTTCGCCCAGGGCGGCGGCATGAGAGGAGATACGGCTGCAATGCGCCAGCGTATGGAGGCCCAGTTGGCCAAGATGAAGACCGATCTCAACCTGACGCAAACCCAGTGTGATTCGGTCAAAGCCATCCAGATGGACCAAAGAGCCGCAATGCGTCAGATCTTCATGGACCCGGCAAACCAGGGACTGAGCCGTGAGGACAGAATGGCAAAGATGCAACCGATCAACGAGGCTATGATTGCCCGTCTCAACGCTGCTCTCGGAGCAGATCTGTCTAAAAAAGTCCAGGATTGGATGCAGGCGAATCGTCCTCAACGCGGGGGCGGAGGCAACCGATAAATGAATTCACTCTAAAGGGCGGCTTTAGCCGCTCTTTTTTTTCTCTTTTTCCCAGGTATCCCGCAACGTCGCCGTCCGGTTGAACACCATCTTATCCTCCGAGCTATCCTTGTCCAAATAAAAATATCCCTTTCGCAGGAACTGATAATGCTCATCGAACTTAGCCCCCCTTAAGGCAGGTTCCGCAAAGGCCCCCGGCAGTACCTGCAATGAATCCGGGTTGACATAATCCTTGAAATCGCCCTCCTCACCGGCCGGATTCTCCACCCGGAACAATCGGTCATATAACTTCACTTCCGCAGTAATGGCATGCGGTACGCTCACCCAATGGATCGTAGCCTGAACTTTCATGTTGGACTGTGCCCCCCCGCTCTTGCTTTCGGGGAGATAGGAACAACGCAGCCCGATCACCCTGCCCTCAGTATCCTTGATCACCTCATCGCACTGGATGATATAGGCGGATTTCAGTCGCACCTTTTGTCCCGGCGATAACCGGAAGAACTTCTTCGGCGGATTTTCCATAAAATCCTCCCGCTCGATGTACAGCTCGCGGCTGAAGGGGATGTCCCGGTGGGTCGTACTGGCGTCCTCAGGGTTGTCTTCGCTGGATAGCAGCTCCTCGTCGCCCGTATAGTTGGTCAGCACGATCTTCAGTGGATCGAAGACTACCATGCGTCTGAACGCGATCTTGTTCAGATGCTCGCGCACACAGAATTCCAGCAGCGAGACGTCGATGAGGTTTTCCCGCCTGGCCACGCCTACCTTTTCGGCGAACATCCGGATCGATTCCGGCGTATAGCCCCTGCGGCGAAGACCCGAAATGGTGGGCATCCGGGGATCGTCCCATCCTGTGACATGCCCTTCATTCACCAGCTGCAGCAGTTTGCGCTTGCTCATCACGGTATAATTGAGATTGAGACGCGCGAATTCATATTGATGAGAAGGGAATATTTCCAGCTTTTCGATGAACCAGTCGTACAACGGTCTGTGCGGAATGAATTCCAGCGTGCAGACCGAATGGGTAATATGCTCGATGGAATCGCTTTGCCCATGCGCGAAGTCATACATCGGGTAAATGCACCAGGCGTCGCCGGTCCGATGATGATGAGCATGCCGGATACGGTACATAAAGGGGTCGCGGAAATGCATATTGGGTGACGCCATATCGATCTTCGCCCGCAACACTTTCTCCCCGTCGCGGAATTTCCCCGCCCGCATTTCCCTGAACAACCGCAGGTTCTCCTCCACGCTCCTGCTCCGGTAAGGACTGTCCGTCCCCGCTTCAGTCGGCGTTCCCTTCATTTTGGCGATCTCCTCGGCGCTGCTGTCATCGACATAGGCCAGCCCCTTGAGGATCAGGTTCTCGGCGAATTGATACAGCTGCTCGAAATAGTCGGAAGCATAGAATTCCCCCGCCCACTCGAACCCGAGCCAGCGGATGTCTTCTTTGATGCTGTCCACATATTCGACATCTTCCGTAATGGGATTGGTATCGTCAAAACGCAGGTTGGTCTTGCCGCCATATTTTTGCGCCAGCCCAAAATTCAAAACGATCGATTTGCTATGCCCGATATGCAGGTATCCGTTCGGTTCCGGTGGGAATCGGGTCAATATGCTTTTATATTTCCCGGCCGCCAGGTCTTCTACTACTATCTCCTCCAGGAAATTCAACGACTTTTCTTCTTCTTTCTTGATTTCATCCATAGGCGCGAATTTACATCATCCCCGCCGCCCGAACAACAGGCTCCCGATCCGCACCATCGTACTCCCCTCTTCGATGGCTGTTTTGTAATCCGCGCTCATTCCCATGGAAAGGACGCCGCCATCCGGAAACCACCGGTCGAACAGGCCCTTCAGCACCCTGAATTCAGACCGCACCGCATCCGGATCGGATGTATTCGAAGCCATACCCATCAGTCCGCGGATCCGCACACCATCCCGGTGAACACCCATCGCGGATCCGATCTCCTCCGCCCCGAACCCGAACTTCGTTTCCTCGCGCGCGATATGCACCTGTAATAACACGTCGATGACCACGCCGGCGCGGACCGCCTGCTTTTCGATCTCATTCAGCAACCGCAGACTGTCCACTCCCTCTATCAGATGTACAAAGGGAACGATCTGCTTCACCTTGTTCGTTTGCAGATGCCCGATAAAATGCCAGCGTATATCGGTGGGTAACCGCGATTGCTTATCCGCCAGCTCCTGCACATAATTCTCACCGAAGTCGCGCTGCCCCTCTGCATAGAGTGCTAAAATATCTTCGGCAGTTTTAGTCTTGGAGACCGCCACGAGTTGCACATTCTCACCCAATTCCGACAAAATTTGTCGATAAACATCCTTATCGGCCGACATGTTAAAATAGGTTTAACGCGAAGATAGGTACACGAGCGGTTAAATTTAACAAAGTCCTTCGCGACGTTTTGCCGTAATTTTGCACCTTGATGAAGCACTATACGTATACCCTTTTGTTCCTGCTCCCATTGTTCGCCGTCGCTCAGACCAAACCGCATGCGGGCTCTTCGGTCCTCTCCGGAAAGATTATCGACGGCAAGACCAAACAACCCATTCCCACGGCTACGATCACGCTGCTACGCAAGGACTCTTCCGTTGCCGCTCGCGTCATCAGCCAGTCGGATGGGGAATTTGCCCTGAAAAATCTGCCCGAATCGCCCTCGATCCTCGAGGTCAGCGTCGTCGGATACGAGCCTATCTACCGCCAGATAGCCGGCGGCCATCATGCACCCGGAGCCATCGTAAATGCCGGGACCATCCGGTTGACGTCCACCGCTTCGGAGATGACGACGGCCGTGGTGGTCGCACAGCGGCCTATCTTCAAAACAGAGATCGATAAAAAAGTCTTCAATGTCGACCAAAGCCTCGCCTCCAAGGGCGGGACGGCGCAGGACGCTCTCCGCCAGGTACCCACGCTCAATGTCGACGCTTCGGGTAACGTGACTCTGCGCAACGGATCTCCCACCATTCTCCTCGATGGCAAACAGACCGATCTTACCCTGGACCAGATACCCGCCGATCAGATCCAAAGCATCGAGGTGATGCCCAACCCTTCGGCCAAATACGATGCGCAGGGCAACAACGGTATCGTCAACATCGTCCTGAAAAAGAACCGCAAACCCGGTATGAATGGCTCATTCACCGGCGTCGGCAGCACGCTCGGCGAAACCTACGGTTTCGCCAACATGAACGTTTACAAACACAAATGGAATTTCCGGCTAAACTATATGGGCCATACCCATCGCTCCGTCTCCAATACCACGACCACGTTCGATAACCTGGCGGCCAATACAACGGCCATCCAGCACGGTCATGCGGTGACCACCGGCCCTTTCCAAAACCTCCGGCTCGGAGCGGACTACAACATGGATGAGCACAATACCTTCAGTCTTTCGGGCAACATCGGTTTCGGCAGCCACCCTACCAGGGGAACCCAGAATACTGCATATTGGGAAAAAGACGCGCTGCTCGATTCCAACGGCTTTCGGAACTCCTACGCAGGCAACCAATTCGTCTTTTCGCACGCCCATTTCGATTACGGGCACACATTCAAAAAGGAAGATGAAAAACTGTCGATGAGCGCAGCCGCAGAGACCTATCACGGAAAGAATTACGGCAACTATGACATGCAATTCCTGAACAAGGGCGGCTCTACCCTGGCAAGCCCTAATGTACAGCGTTATAACGGTCATGGGAATGGCTATCATGTCACCATGCAGGGCGATTATTCGGATCCGCTGATGGATGGGAAGTCCAAGCTGGATGTCGGTGTCAAAACGATCCTGCGCGGCAACCGCAGCTTCCAGGACTTCGAGGACAGCTCGGCCCAGGGTTATGTCAGGGATCCCAATGCCAGCTACAATTACAGCTACGACAACAATACCTATGCGGCCTATGGCGCCTTTACGCAACAGCTGGGCAAATTCAGCTATATGGCCGGTCTGCGGTATGAAAAATACACCTATACCGGTCACCTGCTGGATAGCAACACCAGTTTTGGCTATCAGGAATCGGGGCTTTACCCCAGCGTTTTCCTGACCGAAAAATTCGACGACGACAACGACCTCCACCTGAATTTCTCCCGGCGTATCAACCGGCCTCAATGGTGGCAGATCACTCCTCAAACGAATTATGGCAATCCGCTGAACCCGCAGAGAGGTAATCCAGGTATCCGGCCCGAAAATACCAATCTCCTCGAGCTGGCCTATAATACGCAGCTATCCGGCGTTGCGCTCAGCACCACTGTCTACCTGAAGAACACGCTCGACCCGATGATGTCTTATAACAAACCGCTTTCCAACGATACCCTGCTCAGCACCTTCGAGAACGGCAACTATGCCAATACCTATGGTGCCGAGATCATCGCCCGCATCCCCATCCTGAAATGGTGGAATGCCACGACCAATTTCAATCTCTTCCAGACCGAGATCAACGCCAACAACCTGTCCCAGGGTCTCTCGAACTCCGGTTTCAGCTGGTTTGCCAAGCTCAATTCGGATATGAAACTGTGGAATACCTTTACGCTGCAGATGACCGGCAGCTATAGCGCAGCCAGCTATTTCGCGCAGGGGAAAACGCTTCCCTCGGGTGGCCTGGATCTTGCCGTCAAAAGGGACATCCTTCGGCACAAGGCCGGAACGCTCGTGCTTAGCCTGTCGGACGTGTTCAATACCGAACGCAGCCGTACGGACACCTACTCGCCCGGCGTATTCTACCAGGATGCCATCAGCAAACCGGAGACCCGGGTGCTGAAGCTCAGCTTTACATATAGTTTCGGGAAGGAGCTCAATGGCGATCGCCATAAAGCCGATGACTCGACCAACGGATAATGTGCACCGTTATGCCGATCCCTGATCCACCCCGCTCGTCCCGGTCGCAGTCCGCCGTCGCGGAGCCACGGCCGATTTCCGGAATGCCCGCCATTGCGCCGCCGCGCTCAGCCTCTATTTCAAAATCGACCGGCTGATAACGATGCGCTGGACCTCGCTGGTTCCCTCATATATCTGGGTGATCTTCGCATCCCGCATCAGTCTTTCCACATGATATTCCTTGACATACCCATACCCCCCATGCACCTGCACGGCCTCCGTAGCAGTCCACATCGCCGTCTCCGAAGCATATACCTTCGCCATGGAGGAAGAAAGCGCATAGTCGAGATTGCTATCCTTTTCCCATGCCGCGCGTAAACAGAGCAGCCGGGCCGCCTCGATACGGGTAGCCATATCCGCGAGCTTGAACTGGATGGCCTGATGTTGCGCGATCGGCGCGCCGAATGCCTTGCGCTCCTTCGAATAATTGACCGCCAGCTCATACGCGCCGCTGGCGATACCCAATGCCTGGCTGGCGATCCCGATACGCCCCCCTGCCAGTGTCTTCATCGCAAAGGTGAAGCCGAATCCATCCGCTCCTATGCGGTTCTCTTTCGGCACTTTGACGTCGCTGAACGATATGCTATGGGTATCGCTGCCGCGGATGCCCAGCTTATTCTCCTTGCCGCCCACCGCCACGCCCGGCCAGCTCTTTTCCACGATAAATGCATTGATTCCATGGCTGCCCTTCGATATGTCCGTCTGCGCCATGACGAGATAGACCGATGCCGAGTTACCGTTGGTGATCCAGTTCTTCACGCCGTTCAGCAGGTAATGATCGCCCTTTTCTTCGGCAATCGTCCGCTGCGACGTAGCATCGCTTCCCGCCTCCGGTTCGCTCAGCAAAAATGCGCCGATATACAATTCACCATCCCTCTTCCCCTGCGCCAGCGGGGTGAGATATCGCTCCTTCTGCGCCTGGTTGGCGTACGTATCCAGGCCCCAGCAAACAAGACTATTGTTGACACTCATGCAAACGCTGACGCTCGCATCTATCTTACTGATCTCTTCCATGGCCAGCACATAGCTCACCGTATCCATCCCCGATCCGCCATAGGCGGGGTCGACCATCATTCCCATGAATCCTAAGTCCGCCAGCCTCATCACTTGCTCCTTTGGAAATTTCTGGTGTTCATCCCTTTCGATCACCCCCGGTAAACATTCATTACGGGCAAAATCCCGGGCGGCCTTCCGGATCATCAAATGCTCTTCTGACAACTGAAAATGCATGGGCAAACAAGCTTTGGTTGCGGCCGGAATACGCCCGGCTCGTGCCCCAAAAATAAGAGAAAGTTGTTTAGTAAACTAACAGTCGGTAGTTTTTTTGGCGGAGCGCCGTATCATATAATGCTCCCCGCCTTCTTATGCAGCAACGCAATCGCCGTCTTGAAAATAACAATAAACAGCCCCGCCTCCTCTTCCGTAAAATTACTTGCATCCTCTTCATCCGCATCCTCACTATAGATAGTCGCAGCCGCAAACTGCAGAAGATCGGGCTGACAAAAAGATTCTATCACCGCCATCGCATCCGACTCGTCGAACCCGTCCTGGAACACAGACTCCATCTCATCGAACTCCTCATTGAAGGCTTTTTCGAACTCCTGCTCTGTAACTGCAGGGATCCCCGGAGTCAGTTCCTGGAAACTCAGCAGGATGATGGTCAGGACATATGCGACGTCCTCGCGGGCATCAGGCTCTTCCAGTTCCCTGCTTTCCCCCAGCACATAACCGACCAGGGCGGGTTGTTCCTTGGCGAACGAATCCCAAATCCGTCCGATCTGACCCTCATCCATTCGCTGGATCCGGTCGTTGATCAGGTCGATGGTTTGGTCGGTAATCAGCTCCATCCTTAATTTTTCTGGTAAATTACCTAATTTGCCGGATTGCAGCATTCGAAAGCGCAATTTTATTCTATGTCTAAACATTACCCCCATAAAAACCGGGTGGCCGTTTCCGTCTCCTCCGAGGTCGGCCGTCTGCGCCGCGTCCTGGTCCATAGCCCCGACAGCGGTCTGGGTAAGGTGGTACCCTCGAAGGCGCAGGACTGGCTCTTCGAGGATATCGTCCACCTGGATACCATCCGCCGCAAGGAATATGACTACTATACTAAAATACTGCTCTATTTCCTGGACCCCGGTAAAATAAAGGGTCGGCTGGCCGTTGTCGATGATGAAAAGAACCGCCGCGCCTTCTATAAACCCGGCGACGAGGGCTTTTTCCGCAGTGATAAAGTGGTCGAGCTCCAATGGCTGCTGGCCGATATCCTGGCGGACAACGCGATCAAGCTTAAGCTCGTGGCGTCGGTATGCGCCATCGAAGCCTGCTCGTACGACATCCAGCAGGGTCTGCAGGAACTGGACCCGGTGCAGCTGGCCAAAACGTTCATCAGCGGAGCGACAGATGACGACCGCCTCCTGTTCGCCCCTATCCCCAATTTTATCTTTACCCGCGATATCGGCATCGTCATCAACGACCATGTCCTACTCAACAAGCCGGCCAAAAAGGCCCGGACGCGCGAGGCGCTACTGGCAAAATATATCTTCTTCAACCACCCGCTTTTCGAGGAATACCGCGACCGTATCATCGAGCTGAACGATACTCATCATCATTTTCTGCTGCCTCGCGAAGGCGACGAACGGAAGGTCACCCTCGAAGGCGGCGACGTTATGGTCATCTGCAAAGACCACCTCCTTATAGGCATTAGCGAACGGACCTCCGCTGAAGCCGCGCATCAGGCGATCCGCGTCCTGTTCGAACGAAATGTAGTGAAGAAAATAACCATCATACGTATCCCAAAAAAACGCGATTTCATGCACATCGACACCATCTTCACACAGATCAAACGGAATGTCTGGATCCTCCTCGGCACGTTTTCCAGCAAATCGATCAAACACGAGGACGAAGATGATGTACAGCGTATTCTCGACAACGCCAAAAAAGAGGACAAGCTGAAGATCATTCAGTTCCGCAAAAAGGACCAAAGCAATCCCGAATATTTCGATAGCCTCGAAGACCTCCTCACCGATATCAGCAGGAACGATCTGGAATGTACGGACAAGGTAAAATTCATTTATTCCGGAAATAATGAATTTCCTTTCGACGCACGCGAACAATGGACCGATTCTTGTAACTTATTAGCTTTGAAGGAAGGCGTCGTGTTGGGCTATGACCGGAATGACAAGACTGTGGAGGCTTTCAAAGCCAACGGCTTTGACGTAATTTCCGCAGAGGACCTGGTTTCGAAGATGGAAAAAGACGAGATCAGTCCCGCCGATGTCGAAAATACGTTGATCCTCATGCCTTCGGCTGAATTATCCCGGGCCCGTGGCGGTTTTCATTGCATGAGTATGCCCTTGCATCGAGACGATCTCTAATACAATCCATATGCAAAAACCATGCTTCATGCAAACGACCGCCTATTTATTGATGATTCGGCCAGTCAATTTCAGCTTCAACGCCGAGACCGCAGTCAATAACGCCTTCCAAATCCCCGGCATCGCCGAGAGCCCGCAAAGGCAAGCACTCTCCGAATTCGAAGGTTTCCTGAAATTATTGCGTGACAATGAGGTAGACGTCATCGTTATCGACGACACTCCCGAGCCTTATACGCCCGACAGCATCTTCCCCAACAATTGGGTCTCCTTTCACGACGACGGCTCCGTCTGTCTCTACCCGATGTATGCCGTCAATCGCCGGCAGGAACGGAAGCCGGATGTCCTTAAGACCGTCGGGAGTCAATTCCGCATCGGCGATATCCAGGACCTCAGCGGATACGAACGCGACGGACTCTTCCTCGAAGGGACCGGCAGCATGGTCCTCGATCGCGAGGCCAAGATCGCCTACGCCTGCTATTCCCCGCGCACCAACGCCATCGTGCTCCGCGAGTTTTGCAAACGGCTGGGATACACCGAGGTGACCTTTAAGGCAGTGGACGCCTTCGGACGGGACATCTATCATACCAATGTCATGATGTGCGTGGCGGACCGGTATGTAGTCGTCTGTCTCGATGCGCTGCCCCACGATGCCGAACGCAAACATCTCGAAGATACCATCCTCTCCTCCGGTAAAACGATCGTACCCATCACTATCGATCAAGTGAATCATTTCGCGGGCAATATGCTGCAGGTGCATAACCGGAAAGGAGAAAAACTGCTGGTCATGTCTTCGCAGGCCTACGAATCGCTCGACGCGGAGCAACGTCGGGTCCTCACTTCCTTCAACCGTATCCTCCACGCGCCCCTGACGACCATCGAAGCCAACGGCGGAGGCAGCGCACGCTGCATGCTCGCAGAAATACATCTGCCCCCGTTAAAATAAGGAGAGATTCCCCGGCTGTCCGCCATTGACCAATTGCGGAACCCGCAGCCCCGTACCACAATATACTTCACGCAGCCCCTTTGCTGCCCATCCCGCTATGCGCTCGACCCAGGCGTCCGCCCGAACATAACAGTTGCCATACCTCACCTAACGCTGCCGAACCACCGCCAAACCATCCCTCATGCCGCAACTCTACCGCCACCCGAAAACCAGGCGGCATCCGGCGCACATAATCCCGCAACACTACCGCACGTTCCGGACCAAACCGCTCGGACGACTGTAAAAACGAAGGCCCCAACCGGGAACCCAACAACCCGACCCTTTCAATAAATTCATCCGTGTCCTTCCCCACGCCCGAGAGTTGACCTTTATGACTGATCGTCTCGGGAAATTTCGGACAAAATCGGAATCCGGACCCAACGGCATCGGCCCAACGCTGAAGAACGGCCGGCGGCTGCAATCCATAGAACAGCGTATTCAGCTCGACCGTATCCAGCTGCCGCGCATACATTTTCAAATAATCCGCGCTCTTTGTTCCCACCGGATACATCTTGCCGACCCAGCTGCTTCGCCCCCACTCCGTGCCTCCTACATAAACCCGCAGAGGCCCTTTCGAGCCTCCATCGGGCATCCGCGAGGATATTACCGGCCATAACGCCGCCGTCTCCGGATCATCAGGAGGCAATGAAAAATCAATGTTATCTATATATTGTACTTTCCCAAATTCCACGATACAGCTCCATTATTGCATGGGATTCAATTCAATTGCTTACTTTTGGGACTTCGACTGCCCTCCTGCCCGTATAGACGGGGGTTTAAGGTAGAAATTTTTCAACAATTCATGCCATTGGTTAAAGCTTTTTAAAATTCAATTACAAGAACAGGGTTCCAAAATGGAAAACAAAGTCACTAAAATTGGCGTACTCACTTCCGGCGGCGATGCACCGGGGATGAATGCAGCCATCCGTGCCGTTGTTCGTACCGGTATTTATAATGGAATGGAAGTATTTGGTATCATGCGGGGATATAGCGGGATGATCGAGAACGATATCGTACCCATGCACTCCCGCAGCGTTGCCAATATCATCCAGCGCGGGGGAACCATTCTTAAGACGGCCCGCTGCAAAGAATTTTTCGAATTCGATGGCCGAAAAAAGGCATACAATAATCTCAAAAAACTGGGTATCAACGGCTTAGTAATCATCGGTGGGGACGGCTCGTTCCGTGGTGCGCACAAGCTCAGCGAGGAGTTCGACATCCCCTGCATCGGTCTCCCTGGCACCATCGACAAAGATATCGCCGGCACCGATTTCACCATCGGTTTCGACACGGCCGTCAACACCGCCGTGGAAGCCATCGACAAGATCCGCGACACCGCCGACGCCCACGATCGTCTTTTTATTATAGAAGTAATGGGCCGCGATGCAGGCTATATCGCACTGCATAGCGGTATCGCCACCGGCGCCGAGAACATCCTCATCCCCGAACGCAAGACCGATATCGATGAGCTGGTTAATTCCCTGCTCGAAAAAGAGCGCCGTAAAAAGCTGGTCAATATCATCGTCGTCGCGGAAGGCGACCGTGGCGCCGAAGATGTGGCCGCCATCATCAAGGAACGCGTACCAACAGCGGATACCCGGGTCTGCGTCCTCGGACATATTCAACGCGGCGGAGCACCGTCCTGTTTGGATCGTCTCATCGCAAGCCGCATGGGCTATTCCGCCGTCGAATGTCTCATCGAGGGCCGTCACAACGTGATGGTCGGTATAGTGAACAATAAGATGCACTACACCCCGCTCGAGAAGGCCGTAAAAGCCAAACAGAAGATCAGTGAAGACTGGCTGAAGATCGTAAAAATATTAGCATCCTGAGGCCCTGGAAGGGCCTCGTCCGAAGGACAATCATTAGCGCATGTGCCGGAGAGGCGCTAGTTTTTGGAAAGGCGAATCTCCGGCACTAAAACAGTAGCAATGTCAAAGAATTTATCGAAGTACCTCTACCAGGATATGGATAAAGAAGCTGGTCTGCAGCATACGTTCCATAAGACCAAGATCGTAGCCACAGTCGGACCCGCCTGCGACACTTATGAAAAGCTGCTCGATCTCGTCAAGGCGGGCGTCAATGTCTTCCGTCTCAATTTCTCACACGGCGCGCATGAGGACAAAAAGAAGATCATCGAACATATCCGCAATATAAATCTAACCGAACCCTATAATATTTCCATACTAGGCGATCTGCAGGGCCCCAAGCTTCGCGTTGGCGACATCAAGGACGGCAGTCTCACGATCGCACCCGGTGACATCCTGACTTTCACCTCGCGCGAAAAGGTCGTCGGCACCAAGGAAAAGATCTACGTTTCCTATCCCAATCTTCACCATGACGTTGAGGTAGGCAACAAGATACTCATCGACGACGGAAAGCTGGAAGTAGTGGTGGTTAACGTCACTCCCGAGGGGGACGTAAAAGTCGCCGTCACCTATGGCGGCGTGCTCCTTCCGAAAAAAGGCGTCAACCTTCCCGATACCAAGATCTCGCTTCCCGCGATGACAGAAAAAGACATCGTCGACCTGGAATTCATCATCGAACAAAAACTGGATTGGGTGGCGTTATCGTTCGTCCGCAAGGTCGAAGACATCATCGATCTCAAACGCCGCCTGGCGGAGAAGAAATGCCAATCCAAGGTCATCGCCAAGATCGAAATGCCTTCGGCGATGGAAGACCTCCGCAATATCGTTCTGGAATCCGACGCCGTCATGGTCGCCCGCGGCGATCTGGGTGTCGAACTGCCCGTCGAAAAAGTACCAATGGCGCAACGCGAGATCATCCGGAAATGTATCCACCGCGCAAAACCGGTCATCGTCGCCACTCAGATGATGGAAAGCATGATCGATCGCGTCAAGCCCAACCGCAGCGAGATCACCGACGTAGCCAATGCCGTGCTGGAAGGCGCGGATGCCGTCATGCTCAGCGCCGAAACGGCCACCGGTCAGCATCCGGCACTCGTCGTGGAGACGATGCGAAAGATCATCCTCGAAGTCGAAAGGACCGAATATCCCTACAACCGTGAAGATGACCTCGTCCCTCAGCCGCATTCGCCCTCCTTTCTCAGCGACGCCATCTGCTACAATGCGTGCAAACTGGCCAAGGACGCCAACGCGGACGCCCTCGTCGGGATGACGCAAAGCGGCTACACGGCCTTCATCCTGTCCAGCTACCGGCCAAAATCGCCGCTATACATCTTTTCGAAGGAAAAAAGCCTGATCAACCAGCTGAGCCTTAGCTGGGGAGTACGCGCCTTTCATTATGCGGAAGAGGAAAGCGTGGACGATATTATCCACGATCAGCACGTGATCCTGAAGGAAAGAGGCTTCGTAAAACCGGGAGATGTCATCGTCAATACCTGCAGTCTGCCGATCCAGGAACATCTGCCGACCAATATGCTCAAGATCACGAAGCTGAAATAGCCGTCAGCTGCTCCCTTATCTTTTTGATCTCTTCTTCACCGGCGAGGACCACCGACTGGTTCTCTTTCATCCCCGCATTGACATACGTCATGGCGCTGGCCTTCAGGACCCTTGCCGAGGTATGGAATTCGGAGGCACCCGTTTTTTCGGCCAGTTCAACGATATTCGATGCCCGCACGCCCGATCCGGGCATGATGACAATACGTTCATCGGCCTCCCGGATAAGTTGATCGATCAACTCCGCGCCTTCTTCGGCCGTAGGTCGCTGCCCGGAGGTCAGAATTCTCTCACAACCAAGTCCTATGATCGTCTCCATAGCCTGAAAAGGATTGGACGCCCAGTCGAAAGCCCGGTGAAAGGTCACGCCCAGCGGATAGGCCATCTCCACCAGTCGTGCACATCGCGCCGTGTCGATCGTTCCATCCGCAGCCAATAAGCCAAAGACTACCCCATTGCAACCTGCCTTCTTACAGAATTCGACGTCGCGTAGCATGACCCGGAATTCATCATCGCTATACAGGAAGTCTCCGCCACGGGGCCGGATAATGGGATACAATGGAATGCGCAGCTTCTCCCTCGCCAAAGCTATCGTGGCGGGAGAAGGCGTGGTTCCGCCTTCTTCAGGCCCGGCGCATAGCTCTACTCTATCCGCCCCCGCCTGCTGCGCGATCATTGCGGATGCCAGATTAAATGCGCATATCTCCAACCGGTAGTTCATAATTCCCCCCTCATTGCGCCGGTTCCCGGCGCGTTCATGCAAAATGGCTTTTCGACACGATCATCCTCTCCTCAGAATTACTCTTTATCGCATAGGAGAATCCCGGCTGCAACGCATATCCCCCGGTGTCCCCTTTCTTATTGATGGCGATGAACGCCACCTGTATCTCTTTGGCTTTTGCCCCCTTGATCCGCGCTATCTTCTCCACGGCGGTCTTACAGGCCTGCTCGGGCGACATGCCCTGGCGCATATATTCCACCACCGAATGCGATCCGCACATCCGGATCACATCCTCCCCCTGACCCGTAGCCGTCACGGCGCCCACTTCGTTATCAACGAATAACCCCGCCCCGATGATAGGCGAATCGCCCACCCTGCCGCGCATCTTGAACGCCATACCGCTTGTCGTACAGCTGCCGCTAAGATTCCCGGTCGTATCCATCGCGATCATCCCGATAGTGTCGTGGTTTTCGATATTGATCACGGGTTTATATTCCGATTTTTTCAACCATTCCTCATAGGCATGTTTTGCCTCGGGGCTCAGTACATCCGCCTCCAGCGGAAAACCTTCGGCCACGGCAAACTGTTGCGCCCCCACGCCGACCAGCAACACATGCGGCGTCTTCTCCATGACGCGGCGGGCCACCGAAATGGGATGTTTGATCCTTTCCAGCGCCGCCACTGCACCGCAATTCCACTGGTGATCCATGATGCTCGCGTCCAGCGTGACATGCCCGTCACGGTCGGGATTGGCGCCAAGACCCACACAGCAGTTGCGCGAAGATTCTGTGATCTTCACCCCGGCTTCCACCGCATCCAGCGCGTTCCCGCCGTGCCCCAGCACCTCCCAGGCGCCCTTATTGGCCGCCGCACCCTCATTCCAGGTCGAAAGCACCACCGGCTGTCCGGTAACCGCCACCGGTGGGATCGTATCTGCGGACTGAACGGCAACGGTAGACCCATCCTCACGGGACCGACAGGCTGACGCGGCGAGCATTACACCAAATGAACTTAATAACGAGGATTGCAAAAATTTTCGGCGGTTGGACATGATTACTTAAATTGGTTCGGCAAATTAAAATTAACGATTAACATGAGAAAACTCCTCTTCGTACTGCTCTTTTCGGCCTTCGTCCTTGCAGGACGTACGCAAGGCACTCCCCAGGACAGCGCTTGGATAAGAGAAAATTATTATAAGTTGGAGACCTATATCCCGATGCGGGACGGGGTAAAGCTCTTCACCTCCATGTATATCCCCAAAGATACGACAGAACAGCATCCCATCCTGATGACCCGCACTCCCTACTCGTGCGCCCCTTATGGAGGTGACAAGTGGAGGAATTATTATACCAGCTATCTCCGCTACTATCTGCATAAAGGCTATATCATGGTCACCCAGGATGTACGCGGCCGCTGGATGAGCGAAGGAGAATTCGTAGACGTGCGGCCTTTCATCAAGGACAAAAAATCGAAAACCGACGTCGACGAGGCCAGCGATACCTATGACGCGATCGACTGGCTGGTAAAGAACGTTCCTCATAACAACGGACGCGTGGGTATCTTCGGCATCTCCT
>DASYSV010000191.1:0-12131 GCA_036010185.1 Puia sp. | reverse complement strand
GTAGGGCCGATACTGTCCGCTGAGAGCTTGATGAGCTTTGCCCGTGTCTGATTTAAGCCGTTGGATCAACGCGGCATACTGAGCGGCCGACCCGGCGAATAACCGCTGAGCACCGACCGAATCGACAGAAATTAGCTTTCGTTGCAATTGCTGTTCGCGGCGGGACATCCTGTCCAGGTATTTCTGCGTTTGAGTGCCCAGATCGTTGTTGAGCCCCGATAATTTGGATTGCAGCCTGGCAAACAACCGTGAAGGGTAGTTCAACAGACGGCCTGATACCGAATCCACCACTTGGGCATAAGAAATGTTGAGGGAAAGGCAAAGCAATGCCGCCCCGCACAAAGCCGGAATTTTTTGCATATAGCCGGAATAGGTTGAAAGACTAGCGTCGGATTACCGGACGTCAGCCATTACAAAAAAGCTCTCGGAAATGAACACTGGTCGTGTCGGAAAAAGGCGGGGCGCGTAGCTGCTCCCGCGCGAGGGGGTTGTATTCTCTCATGTAGCAAGCGGTTTTAAGGTATCGTGGAATTAGGCTTAGAGAAAAAGAGAAGGGCAGGAATTCTATTAGAACGAAGTAAACGAAAACTTTTAGAATTTCCAAGAGCGCTGCGAATTAGGCACAGTCAAAACGCATACGCATGTCGTTTACGCTGCAGTATTTTCTCATCGAATTACCGCGCCTAAGATCTATTCCGCGTGTCGAAATCGTTGATAGACGTGTCGATTTCGTGTACAACTGTGTCGGGAAAGGAAATGACCGAATAGGACGTTTTGTAGTTAAGATATTATAGAAAATATAGTGAAACCACCTAGGCGCCGTCTACAGAAAAGCCACTGAAGTATTCGTCTTTCCAATCATCCCCCCTGGCCCCTCCCTTTTCTCCCATCTGGCCCCACGATCCCCCAATACAAAACCCGACATTTGTCCCATAAACCCACCAACATGCTCCGCCAAATCGCACAACTCTATCTCCGTCTCGCCGCAGGCATCGGTTTCTTCGTACTCGGCCTCGACCGCCTCGGCGCCTGGGGTCCCTACGGTAAACCCTGGGTCAGCTGGGGTGACTGGAAACACTTTTCTATCCGCGCTCACGAGCTGATGAGCTTTCTGCCCTATAATGTCGCGGAAACCTTCGCCATGATCGCAACCTTCGTCGAAGTGACCGGCGGCTTCCTCCTGGTAATCGGTCTGTTCACGAAACAAGCGGCCCTGGCCTGCAGCGCCCTGACCCTTTGCTTCTCTATCGCCATGGCCATCACCGACGGCATCACTTCACCCATGAACTATTCCGTCTTTACCGTTAGCGCAGCCTGTCTGCTCCTGGCAAGCCTCGGCGAATACCGTTACAGCCTCGACGGCCTGATCGCTAAAAAACGACTACCTTAAAAAGTAGAAAACACCCATGACGCGTCGCCCCTCACCCGAGAATCAACCCTGCCAATTCCTCCCACCCCCTCACCACTTCCTCCCTCCCCAATAACCTCGCGATCGAAGTATAAATATCCCCCACAGCTAAACCCTCCCCTCGCATATACCGAATAGAAGTCGCACCCGCGGATTTAGACAACTTCTCCCCGCCGCCGCCAACCAATAAAGGATGATGATAAAAAGTAGCCTCGCGAAACGCCTCCGCACCCGGCACGCATAAAGCCAGATGTTGTTGCGCCAGCGTCGAAGGCCAAAGATCCGCACCCCGCACGATCAGGTCCACGCCAAAATGCAGATCATCCACCAGCGATGTCAGCTGGTATGCCGGAAAACCATCCTTTTTCCTCACCACAAAGTCCGTCATTTCGATAGGCAATACCTCCCCGACCATACCACGATCCCACGTCTTCACATGCAACGATAAAGATGCCGAAGTCCTCAACCGCCAGCTCACGCCCGGATCATCCAACGATAATCCCCGATCCCTGCAAGTCCCCGGATAAATCCCATCCCGTAGATCCGAACGGCTGCACGTACACGCGAACAACAACCCGCTCCTGCGCAAAGATCCCAACGCCCGGCTGTACAATTCCATCCTTTGCACCTGCGAATGATCCCGCTCGAATGCCGCGACATCAGCCGGACCCTCATCCCACGGTATCCCCAAAAATCGCAAGGTCCCGAAGATGTCCCGGACATATTCAGTCCTCACCCGCTCGATATCCAGATCATCGATCCGTAACAGCACCGACGCTCCCGTCCTCCGCGCAAGCGCCGCCGTCAAAGAAAAAGAAAGGACATTGCCCACATGCAGGTAACCGCTGGGCGTCGGCGCAAGACGTGTCTTTTTGAAAGTCCGGTCCATCACTGCAAAATTAATCCACCGCCCGCAAATGAAACTCCTGGACCTTCGCCGGATTCTCCGGCGTCAGCGTAAACCTCACCTCCAGATCACCCTTCTCACCTTCCAGCAAAAACCACCCCCGCAACCCATTCTCTGCATGCATCGGCCCGACGCCCCGAATGGTCCCCACCTTCGCAAACAATGCGCGCGACTCCGCCCGTAATGTATCTACAAAATAATCCATCCAGAAATTCACGGCGAACGCCGGACTCTGCAAAGCCCCGTTCCAATCCGGCAACAACGCTACAAGCTCCTTCTGTCGCTGCAGCAGGACTGACGAGGCCACCCCTTCACGGGGCTTCAGTCTCGCCAGCGTCACCAGCGTATCCAATACCCGCATATTGATCGCAGACGTATTCGCATACGTCAGGTTTGCAAAACAGATCACCCCAATGCCATAGTCCGGCAAGATCATCCAGTTGCTCCCGAAACCCGGCAACCCTCCCGTATGTCCAACCATCGTCCTTCCTTTGCAATCCTTCGTCCACCGTATCCCATAAGCATAAGCCGATGTCATCGGACAGGCTTCACCGCCGGGAGAATAACGGAACAAGGCATTCAGGTTATTGAATACCCACGGTTGCTGCATCTCCCTCCGGGAACTCCGCTTCAACACACCTTCCTCCGGACCGCTCCGGGACGGCCATGCCGCCAGCTGCCAGGCCTCATACTTCGCAAAATCCTCCATGGTAGTGATCATCCCGCCCATCGCCCCGTAAGCCCCGTCATGCAACATCGGCTGCTCCACCCATTCCCCGCCCAGCCAACGATATCCATGCGCCAACGAACCCGAAGGCACGCGGGAATACTCGAAATAGGTATGCGTCATCCCCAACGGCTTCAGGATATGCTCTGTCACATAATCCGAATACTTCTGCCCGCTCACTTTTTGAAGAATATAACCCAACAATGCAAAACCCGTATTGCTGTATTCATATGCAATGCCCGGGCTATTCGAAAAGGAAAGACCCTTCCTCACCATCGCCAGTAGTTGCTCATCCGTATCGGCCAGTTGCCGGTCTCCCCAGGGATTGTCCTCCGGGAATCCTGCCGAATGCGTCAGCAAATGGCGTATAGTGATCACCGGTGCATCCGAAAAAGGCCCCTTCTGACCGCGTAGCTCCGGGATATACAAAGACGCCGGATCATCCAGCCTCAACTTCCCCGCATCGCGCAACTGCAAAATGCTCACAGAAATAAAACTCTTGGTCATCGATGCGATCCGAAAATCCGTTTCCGCCGTCGCCGGAACCCGCACACCCCGCCCTCCATCCTCCGCCCCGGGATTACTATAACCCGTTCCCCCGCTATACACCAGCTTTCCACCTGCTACGATCCCGAACGCCATCCCGGGAAAATGGTTCTTCTCCGCATAAGCTTTATACATACCCTCGATCACCGGGAAATAACCCTTGATATCATCGATACCCGCCCGACCCGGCGGCGGTCCTTCTACCATATGATCATAGAAGATCTTCGATACGGCCGCCCCGATTTCCACAGCCAGACCATGATCGGCGATGCCGCGCGAAAGCAGCACGATCACATATTTCCTTCCATCCGGCAGGAACACGATACCGCTGTCATGAACGCTTCCCGTGATCCACCCGCTCTTGCTCGCCACCCGCACGTTATCCGGAAGATTCCCCGCAATCACCTCTTTGAAATGCTGATCGAGCAGGATCCGGATCATGGCCCGCGAAGCCCCCGGATCCACTGCCGTTCCCGACGCAATACTCCTCAACAACAGCATGAGATCATACGCGCTCGTGGTATTGTTCATACCCTGCGCGAATGCCTTATTGTCTTCTACGCCCCTCAATACCCGTATATCCATGGCGCCCATCTCCCGCATCGTAGCCATGACATTCTTCGCCCCCACCAATTCGATGACGAGATTGGTAGCCAGGTTACTGCTCTCGGTGATCATCTTGTATAACAGCTGCTTCAAAGGAAGCCGACGGCCCGCCAGCCCATACAGGTCCTTCTCGCTGTCATCGGCGGAGTCCAGCCGGTAACTGCTGCTGTCGGCAATGCTGATAAAATCTGTGTGAATGAGAACGGGATCCTCCAGCGATAACCGGCCCGCCGCGATAAGCCGGAAGGTCTCGATCAGCACCGGCGTTTTCATGGTGCTGGCCGCGTGAAAGCTCTCATGTTCATTGAAGAAGAATTGCTGCCCTGTACTCAGGTCTTCGAATGCAATGGCGAAATCCGCCTGCGGTTGCCGCGCATACACCGCCATGATCTCCCGTCGTAGCGAAGCCGTATCCCGGATAGGACCCGCGGTCACCGCCTCCGTCATCGATAACAGGACGACCCACACGCCTAAAAAGTAGATTTTTCTCATCCCCGGAAGATAGGAAATTTTCAGACTCACGCCCCCGGCCGAACGAGCAACGACCACGCCAACCCCGGCGCAAACCCTCAACGACCACGCCGCCCCCGGCCGCAATCGCCCCCTACCTCACCAGCACCATCGTCCCCTTATGCACCACCAGCCTCCCCATATACGTCGTACCCGCCAACATCCACACATACGTTCCACCTTCCGCCGATTGCCCGTTCAAACGCCCATCCCATCCATCTCCGATCCTTGTCGTGCTGAATACCATCTGACCCCACCTGTTATAAACTCTGAAATACCTGAGTGTGGCTATACCTACCGGTATCGGCCTGAAGATATTATTGGTCGCTCCCCCCGGCGTAAATGCATTCGGCACGAATATGTCCGGCCCCGTTCCATACACTTTTACTAATATGCTTGCTGTCCCCTTACATCCATTGCCCGACGTCGCCGTTATCAGGTACCGGATCGAGTCCGCCTCCGTATACAGACCCACGGGATCGGCAATATTCGGATTGTTCAATCCGGTGGCCGGCGTCCAGTTGAAGGTGTCGTCGCCGGTAGTATCATTGGAGCTTGCCTGCAATTGCAGGGGCTGATTGACCACCACCGCCGTATCATCTCCGGCATCAACTGTGATGGGCGGCAGCACCCGCACCAGGAAAGTATCCTTCAACGAGTTGGGACACCCGGCATTGACCATGCTCAACACGTAATTGGTCGTCTTCAGCGGCCTGGCCGTAGCCTGAATATTATAAGGTAGAAGATCGATAGTACCGTTCCCCTGGTTGGTCAGCGTCGACACCCCGGAGGTCCAGTTGAAGCTCGTGGCGGTGATGATCTGCGCATTCAGCGTCGCCGTGGTGCCATAACAGATAAGCGTATCCGATGGCTCGGTCGTCGCCTGCGGGAACGCCGTTTTTACGATGTCGATCTGCGCCGGGACACTGGCCAAGGCAGGACAAACCCCGCTCTGCACGATCACCCGGAACTGCGTATTGCTTACGATGCCCGACACTTCGTAGGAAGTATCGATATCCGCCGGGTTGAAATTGTTCCAGGTAAATCCGTCGGGGGACGTCTGCCAGTTCACGAGGACACCCGTCTCACCCGTCAGCGTCAGCAAGGCATCCTTCGTCTGGGCGATACAGAACTGCATCTCCGGAGGACTCAGCGCGCCGCCAACCGTCTGCGGGTCCACGACAACCGTCACAGGCGAGGCCGTATCGATCTGGCACGACTCCCCGTTCTGCACCAGCGCCCGGTAGATAGTCGTCGCCGTTAGATCCTGAGCGGTATATTGATCCGTCGTATCCGTCACCGTATGGTAGGTCAGGCCGCCGTCCGTGGAAGCCAGCCAGTCGAGAACGCCGCCCCGGTAGCCGCCGAGCGTGATGACAGAGTTGTTACTGCCCGAACAAACCTCCGTATTGCCGCTCAACGCGCCGGGAATAGTGGGCGGGGAGGTGGTTACCGGAAGGACTGCCTGAAGGTTGGCGCAGCCGTTCTGCTCATGCGCCGTCACCGCCCCCGTATTGTTACCGATCAACACTTTCAGGATACTGCTGTCGGCGCCGGATACCACCGTCCAGTCGCCCGGTACCTGCCACTGATAGGTCGCCCCGCCAAGACCGGGGACCGAATAGGTCAGCGTACTTCCGATACAGGCTACCGTGTCCCCGCTGATCAACAACCCGCCGCACGTGCTGCGCAAGGCGATATAGGAATAGGCAAAATGTCCTCCCGGAACACAATTGTCCGTCTCGAAGGTCAGGGTCACCTGCTGCCCGCGATACGGGGCCAGGTCGAAGGTCACCTCCGTCCAGTTCTTCGCCCAAACGTCAAAAAGATGTTGACCGGAGTTAACCCCGACCCCATTGGGGTTCGGGTTGGGAGATGGCTGGGTGCTGGGATAAAACCCGTTCGCTCTCGCGGCCGCCGAGTCCAGCGTCGCATTGCCGCCGCCCTGGCTGGCGTTGTTGAAGGTGGGCAATTCATAGGCTGGCGAAGCACATTGGATCACGCTGTCGGCCGTACGCAGCGTAGCGGTAAATAAAGGCTGCTGATTGGTGTTATGCGCCCCATTCTCCAGTACCATGGCATAGGCATAGGTCATCGTATAAGGCGTCGTCACCGGACCCGGCGGAACGCTGATCCTCATACTCACCCCACGCACATATCCTCCCCCGGTGCCGCCGGCCGACGAATGGGTAATGGTAGTGCTCCCCAACTTGATGGTATTCGTATACTGATAGCCGTTGATCCTGGGGATCGTGGCAAACCCGCCGAACGGGTCGATCGAAGACGCCGATATGATCTGGATACCCGTCACCGAAGGCAGGTTGTATTCCTGTATCTGCGTGGCGCCGAGAGTACCCCCGGGTGCCACTGTCAAAGAATCGTAGTGGATCGAGTCCCTGGTAGGGTTCCCCGAGGCATTATTCCCGGTATACGCCTGCCAGTGGGTCAGATTTCCCAGCGAAAAATTACTGTTGAGAGGACATACCTGGGTCTGCGCATAGGCGGCATTAATGATCAGTAAAAGCAGACATAATACAGGTAAAAGTTTCTTCATGGTTACTGCAAAATACGGATTTCCGGCCTCCTCGTCCAGCGGAACCAGGCTCCGCCGTTACCCCTTCCCATACGATTACGAAAGAATTCCTTCAAGAGTTTACCGGCCTCCGTTTTATTTTTTTCCTCATTCACAACCGACTAAATAATATATTGAATATCAACAAGTAAATAGATATCCTTTACCATCCTCCCCCTAGCCCGGCCTTCAGCGCCTGTTGATATTTACGCAGGTCCCAGCTATACAAATTCGGGGCCTTATGAGCCACCCCGGTCCGCTTCTCATCCAACGCCCGCACGATGCCATAAGAAAATATCTTCCGCTGAAAATTTCTCCGGTCCAGCGACCTCCCCAATATGGCCTCATATAGTTTTTGAAGCTCGGGCAGCGTGAACTTCCTCGGTAGAAGATTATATCCCACGGGCTGATAGTTCAGCTGTGTCCGCAATTCCGTCAACGCGGTCTCCAATATGCGCCCGTGATCCAGGATCAACGGCCCGCAATCCTCCAGGCTATACCAATCACAGGTTTCCGACAAAAGGTCCGGACGCGGAACTACCCTCGAAAATTCAACGAGTGCATAAAAACCCACACTGATGAACCGCTGGGCGAGGAACTGCGCTTTCTCAGGCGGTATCCCCAACCGTTCGACGATCAGCGGCCGCCTGGCAGGATCACTGCGCAATACGTCACTGAATACATGGTACTGCTGCAGAAACACATTCTCCACTCCCGTTCGCTCCCGCAATACCCTGATCGCGGCCTGCTCCATCGTCTCGTCCTTCATCACGAACCCGCCCGGCAATGCCAGCAGGTCCTCATGCTTCATCTTCAATAATAATATCTTCAGCTGCCCCGCGTGAAAACCGAATACCACACAGTCCAACGAAATATGGGCCAGAAAATCCCGTCCGGCCCTATCCAGGAATTGATCTAAGCTTTCTTGCTCCTCCATTCTTCCCAAAATAAAAAAAATACCTATCATTGCCGCATCAACCTTCCGCCAACGCCCTCCCTCACGCCGCCAACGCCCTCCCTCACCTCTCCAACGTCCTCCCTCACACCGCCAACGTCCTCCCCCACCAACGTCCTCACCCCGCCAACGCCCTCCCTCACCCGAAATCTCCCTCGATCTCACCGCATAGCCTCGAAACAAACCCCCGCATCCATTCGGCATTCTCCTCCGCCAGCCGCCTCCCGGTCGCCGTCTTCATCATCCCCGGCAGCTTAAAAAGCTTCAGCTGGAAATGGTCCAACGCATACACCCGGTCGTTAGGCTCACGCCCTTTCGCCAGCGGATCGGCAGCATCGAACAACCGCGCATCCATCTGCCCGGCCGTATAAAAACAACGCGCCACGCCTATAGCCCCCACGGCCTCCAGCCTGTCGGCATCCTGCAATATCTTCGCCTCCTCCGTCAATGCCGGCACCCCGGCAGAAAAACTATGCGCATGGATCGCATGCCGCACCCCCTCGATCTTTCCGGCAGGAAAGCCCAGCGAAACCAACAGCTCCCCCGCCCGCTCCGCGCTCAGACGCGACGACTCCGACCGCCGCGGAGAGTCCTTAGGCATCGATACCACGTCATGGAAATAAGCCGAAGCCAGCAGCACCAACAGGTCCGCACTTCCCCCCTCCTCCCGCGCGATATGTCTCGCCGCCTTCCACACCCGCTGAAAATGCCCCAGGTCATGTGACCCGTCTGCAATCCCCTCCTGCGCTTTCCAATAATCAACAAACAGTTCCTCCCAATACAATAGATTTTGCGTCTCGTTCTCCATTCGCATTGTAATTTTAAATATGTACGAAACCTTCCTCACTTTCAACCATACCTCTTTCAGATATAACTATCTCTGCCACTATCTCCCCATTGCAGCGGGGATGAACACCCTTTCACGCAGCCTGATGAAGTTCAAACGTGGGGCCCATCCCGATCTCGAAGCCTGGATCGACTCCGCCCGCGAAGCCCTCGCCGAAAAACCTCCGTCCGGCGATTCCATCCTCCTCCGGGCCCTCGGCCACCGCGAACTCACCGCACATAACACCTCCTCCCCCAACCCTCACTCCGAACTCACCCCGCAGAACATCCGCCCCTCCTCTCTCGACCTCCTCTGCCGCACGCTGGCCCTCGATTTCGGTTGCCTATATCTTCCCACCCTCCTCTCCAAAACCCGCGAGACCCTCAGCAACAAGAACCTCTCCCGCCCCGAACGTGAAGCCCAGCTCCTCGACGTCTACTCCGCCGATATCATCGATGCGCCCGCCTCCTATCTTATTATCGACGACATCCTCACGACCGGCGCCACCATCCATGCCATCATCGCCGCCCTCCGCCGCAAATCCTCCACCTGCCCCATCCGCGTCTTCACCCTCGCCCGGGCCTCCAATAACCCCCTCCCCGGCCCGATCATACCCCTCCATGGCCGCAGCTTCCGGTTCGACCCCGGTTCGGGATGGGTCCAATCCTAGCTAATTCGGTTTAGCTAAAATAAAGGAAAGAAGGCGCAGCGGAAAACACGCTCACACTGTCCAATACCAATATCACCCAATAATTTACGAGGGTGACTCTTGGGAAAAAAAATTTGTTAAGTAAATTTTAATTTTTTTACCTTAGATCATTAATTGCTAAACTTTTGCTTTATGACCATTCAACGATTGCTTGCTAAAATGGCAAGCTTCACCCTGCTTTGTGTACTTTTCACACAAGCAGCATTCTCCCAAACCAAGACAGTCTCAGGAACAGTTACAGATGACAAAGGAGCACCCATTCAGGGCGCAACCATTACAGTAAAAGGCACCAAGGCCGGGACCTCCACCGCCGTCGACGGTAAATTCACCCTCAGCGTACCTTCCAACGCTACAACCCTGGTCGTCACTTCCGTCGGTTTCTCCAGCCAGGAAGTGGCCATCGCCAACCAGGCCAGTTTTTCCGTTACGCTGACAGCCTCTCAGGCAAACCTCAATGAAGTTGTAGTCATCGGTTATGGCACGGCCAAGAAAAAAGACTTTGCAGGTTCGCTGACCACAGTCGGCGCCAAGGAATTCAACAAAGGTGTCGTCACCTCCCCCGACCAGCTGATGCAAAACAAGGTCTCGGGCCTGGAAGTGGTCAACAATAGCGGCCAGCCCGGCACCGCCACCACAGTAAAGATCAGGGGTAACTCCTCCATCCGCGGCACGGGTAACCCGTTGTACGTGGTAGACGGTGTTCTCCTCGACGGTAGGAACGCCCGCCCGGGAGTTAACCTGGGTACCGGCGGATTCGGTCAGACCCCAGACGCAAACCCGCTGCTGTACATCAACCCCTATGATGTCTCCGATATCACCATCCTCAAAGATGCCGCAGCTACCGCCATTTTCGGTTCCCGCGGCGCCAACGGGGTCGTGATGATCACTACGAAAAAACCCACCGGCGGCGGTGTTAAACTGGAGGCCAACATCTCCGAAGGCTGGAATGTAGGTTATATGAAAAAGTTCGATGTCCTTAGCGCAAGCGATTACCGTTCTGCACTGAAGAAATACAATCTCGATACGATTACGGTCAACCCGCTCGACCACCACCAGAATGTGGACGCACTCGACGAGGTCACACAGCATAGCACCATCCAGAACTACGCAGTGGCGATGAGCGGCGGCAGCGATCTCGGTCATTTCCGCGCCTCCTTCCTCGCTTCGAAAACGCCGGGCCTGGTAAAGTCTAACGATCTGGACAAGTATATCGGTACCTTCGCCGGCAGCTACAAATTCTTCGATCAGCACCTGACCATCGACTTTAGCTTGATCGCCGGTCATACCAACGAAGATATCGTGCTCGCTTCCAACACCGCCGGGTCCGCAGGCAACCTGTTCAGCTCGGCCCTGCAGTGGAACCCCACGTTGTCCATGACTGATGCCAACGGCCATTATGTTTTCCCCAGCAATGGTTCAGGCAATCCCCTCGCCTTCATAGACGGATATAAAGACCGCGCAAAGGTCAATACCTTCCTCGGCTATATCTCGGCAGATTATAAGATCGTCAAAAATCTGGATTACAAATTCCTGTACTCGATCAACGAAAGCGCCGGTAGCCGCGGTACCAATATCGATGGCTGGATAACGGGTATTCCCCCGATCAGCGGCGCGGGCTTCGGCATCGTTTCGAACGCCGAGATGATCTCGCAGGTCACCGACAATACGCTTAACTACCATGTCGACCTGACCCCGAATGTTAACCTCACCGCCACAGCCGGTTACGAATACTGGAAATCGGACTACAACACGAATCAGTTCAGCGCGCTGGGCTTTAACTTCAACCTCGACCAGGCAAACCGGCTGGACATCAAGTACAGCGATGTCATGCAAGACGGTAATGCACAGCAGGTTCCCTTCAGTGAAAAAGATATCACCACCGAGGTCCAGTCCTTCTTCGGACGCGTAGGCGTCAATTTCTCCGACAAGTATTATCTGACCGGTACGATCCGCGCGGATGGCTCCAATAAATTCGGCTCCGCCAACAAATATGGTTATTTCCCCTCCTTCAGCGGTAAATGGGTGGTCTCAAACGAAGACTTCCTGAAGACCAGCAGCCTGTTTTCCAATTTGGCGCTCCGTGCCACCTGGGGGATCACGGGTAGCCAGGACTTCCCCTCGGGTTCGGCTATCGACCAGTTTAATTTCATTACCTACAATACCGGGCAACAAACCAACGGCGGTAACACTCATCTGAAATGGGAAGAAACCAAGCAGATCGACATCGGTCTCGACTTCTCCCTGCTGAACAACCGCCTCTGGGGCACCTTCGATTACTACGACAAGAATACCACCAACATCCTCTTCGAGACCACCCCGATCCAACCCGCTCCTCCGGCCAACCAATGGCAGAACCTCCCGGGCA
>DASYSV010000499.1:0-6972 GCA_036010185.1 Puia sp. | reverse complement strand
ACCTCATCGCTTTCTTGGGGTACGGAACGGTTTTTCAGGGCCCGGACATCTACTAACGAACGATTCTTACTAATTTTGATAGTAAGAATGTATGCGATAGTCGACATAGAAACTACCGGTGGTTATGCCGCTAATAACGCTATAACGGAAGTTGCTATTGTGTTACACGATGGGAACCGGGAGCTCAAACGGTACGAGACACTGGTCCGGCCGGGTATGCTGATCCCCCGTTATGTCCAGGCGCTCACCGGGATCACGGATGAAATGGTCGCCGATGCTCCCGACTTCGAAATCATCGCTCCCGTCGTCTCTGAATGGCTGAGAGATGCCGTTTTCGTCGCACACAACGTCAATTTCGACTATTCTTTTCTCCGGCACCAGTTACAGGCCTGCGGGTTCGAGCTCAATAGCAAAAAACTTTGCACGGTAAGGCTTAGCCGCAAGGTCTTCCCGGAGGCGCAGCGATACAGCCTTGGCAATATCTGCCGTTACCTGGGCATCGATATTTCCAACCGGCACAGGGCCGGAGGGGACGCGGATGCCACCACTCTCCTGTTCGAAAAGATCCTTCAGTCGGGTGGCCTCGAGATCATCCGCGGCATGCTCAAAGGGAGGAACAGCGAGCAATACCTGCCCATTCATCTTCCCGCCGGGCAGCTGGAAATACTGCCGCAGGTGCCGGGGGTATATTATTTTCACGATCAGAAAGGAAAGGTGATCTATGTCGGGAAGGCCAAGAACCTTCGTCATAGGGTCGCCAGCCATTTCTCCAATAACAAGACGGGTCGGCAGAAACAGGAATTCCTCCGCAACATCTATTCGATCTCGCATGAGACGACAGGAACCGAGCTGATGGCATTTTTGCTGGAATGCATCGAGATCAAACGTCTCTGGCCAGCGTACAACCGGAGTATGAAACGGTTTGAGGCCACTTACGGGCTCTATGTCTATGAAGACCTTAACGGCTATTCCCGGCTGATCCTCGAACGCCGCAAACGGCAGCTGCGGCCCGTCTATACTTTTTCGATGCTCGCGGAGGGCCGGAACATCCTCCGCAAGCTGATCCGAGAGTTCCGGCTATGTCCCAAGCTTTGTTTTATCCAGCGGGACAACGACGGCTGCGAAGGTATGCGGGAAGAAACCTGCGACGGCGCGTGCGAACATCGGGAGTCGCCGGAAACCTATAATGGAAAAGTAAGGGCGGCGATAGCCACGCTGCTCGAAAGCCTTCCGAGCTTCACCGTGATGGACAGGGGACGTCATGGCGAAGAAAAATCGTGTATCCTGGTAGAACAGGGCCGGGTCTACGGTATGGGCTATCTGCCCGCGGATGCGACGATCTATGATGCCTCGGAGCTCAAGCAATATCTCACTCCCTGTACGGAGAACGATTATATGCGGGGGTTGATCTACTCTTATGTAGAGAGGTGGCCGGCCAAGAAGATCATGATACAGCTGTAAAAAAAAGCCGGAACCCATAACGGTTTCCGGCTGAAAAGAGATCGAGGTTGATTAGCGTTTGCCACCGCCGAAGAAGAAGCCGATCTTAATGTTCGCATAGCTGTTCTTCGCGGAGATGGTTCCCACCGTATTACCGCTGCCATCGGTGACCGTCTGCGTGGTCTTTCCGATAACGTTATATTCGAAGGCCATCCGGAAATGGTGAAATTCAAAACCGGTGCGGAACATGGTACCGACCTTAGTCGATGCGCTCGTCCCGACGCTCGTGTTGGCCTGGTTGTCCGCGGCCACCGAAGCGCTTGCCATGTTGTAGACACCCGTGCCGCCGCCTACAAACGGGCGGAAGATGAGTCCGGGCAGATAATAATCATATGTTGCGAGATAGGAAGCGCTGGCGGCCACACTGGCGCTTGCCGAAGAACCATCACTGGCTACCCAGCCACGGGCAGTAATAGCCGCTTCCAGCCGAAGACCAACAGCGAACTTATCTATAATTGCATACTTGGGCTCGAGAGCGAAGGACACCCCTGCTTTCGCGCCGGATCCCGACGGGATAGCGAAACCTGTAGAAAAATCTAATTTAAAAGGAGCGTACTTGTGCATCGACATCGAAGGTGCTTTCGTAACGGTCAGGTCTTGTGCGTGGAGAATGGTCAGTGCAGGCAGACAGATCGCTGCCAATAGGAATTTCTTCATGTTTTTGGTTTTTGTTAGGGTTACTGGTCCAAAAAATAAGTATTGGATACTGTTATAACGCTAAGAGGTATCTCTTCGTATATCCGGGCTAAAAGTTTATTTGATGAGGCTGTCCAGCAAGGATATAAAATTTCCCCTGGGGATCATCCTCGCGCCGAGCGATTCGAGGTGTTCGGTGTAGACCTGGCAATCGATGAGCTCCACGCCTTCATCGCGGAGTTGATGCACATAACGTATGAATGCATACTTGCTGGCATTGCTGGCTCTGCTGAACATACTTTCACCGAAGAAGACCCTGCCCATACGCACGCCGTATAACCCGCCGACGAGCTGGCCTTCGTACCATGTCTCCGCACTGTGCGCATATCCGGCACCGTGAAGACGCGTATACGCTGATCTTACTTCATCGGTGATCCAGGTACTTTCCTGGCCTTTGCGCGCGATAGTCTTGCAATTGGAGATCACTTCGCCGAAAGCGGTATCTGTCCGGAAATCGAAGGCTTCCCGCCTGAGCAACTGTTTCATGCTCTTGCTTTCTTTGAGTTCGCCGGGGAAAAGGACGAATCGCGGATCGGGACACCACCACAGGATATGGCGTCCCTCATACCAGGGAAAGATGCCCTGCCGGTATGCCAGCAACAGTCTTTCCGTAGAAAGATCGCCTCCCGCGGCCAGCAAGCCGTCGGGTTCCGCCAGCTGCACCGGCGGAAAAATAAGCTCATGATTTAAGATGAATAGCGACATGGTTGGCGCCCCTGCGTATGGTTGTTCATGAACCGGAGAGGATCTCTATGGTGGCGCCGATGCCGCGGTCGGTAATGGCATCGCATACAGGCTTCAATTCATCATACGACCCACGCTTAACCGCATACTTGCCTTTTGTGTGTATGATCATCGCACATTGTTCTGCCTGCTCGACCGAATGTCCGCATACTTCTATCAGCGTTTCGATCACCCATTCGAACGTGTTGACCTCATCGTTCCATACGATGAGGCTGAACGGATCGTCATGCGTCGTCAGGGCGTCCGTCTCCATCAATTCCACGGTCCGGGGGCTGTTTAGCATAAAGGGCATGCGATTATAGCTTTCTGCAAAATTACACAATTCGGCTGCCTATGCAAGACATAACTTGCGCTGGCGCAGGCTATGGAGTGCCTTACTATCTGATTGATATTTAATTATGCGATTTTGGTCTATTTTTGTATTCGGGCCGGCATTGCCGGACCTTCGAAATATGACCCCGGAAAGAATAGAAAGGATCACGCAGGTGCTCGACAAACGGAAGGACGATCTCACCATCGTACTGGAGAACGTTTTCGACCCCCACAATATTTCTGCAGTCATGCGCACCTGCGATGCCGTAGGCGTGCAGGATGTCTATATCCTCAATACGCGTATTCCGCGGCATAAGAAATGGGGCGCAAAAAGCAGCAGCAGTGCAGCGCAATGGCTCACGATCCATCAGTATACCGATGCCGGCGAATGTTTCGCGGCACTGCGTGACAGGGCCGATCATATTTTTACGACGCATTTGTCCGGCGATGCCGTCTCGCTTTACGATATGGATCTGACGGGAAGAATTGCGCTGGTCTTCGGGAACGAGCATTCAGGCGTCAGCGAGGAGATCCGCGCGCTTGCAGACGGCAATTTCATCATTCCGCAGGTGGGTATCATCAAATCCCTGAATATCTCGGTTGCCTGTGCCGTTAGTCTTTACGAAGCCTTCCGTCAGAAGCACTCCGCGGGACATTACCGGCAGCGCAGCCTGGAACCCGGACGTTATGAACAACTGCGGAAAGAATGGAGCAGGGAATTACCGACCTAAATATATTATCTATGCGAATCGTATTATTGTTATCACTGCTGGCAATGGTGGCGTCCGCAACCGGACAAACCGTACGGAAAATAAAGATCACCGATCTGCAGAACACGATCGCCAAAAGCGATCATCCGCTGATCGTGAATTTCTGGGCTACCTTCTGCGAGCCCTGCAACAAAGAGATCCCTTATTTCCAACAAACAATTTCGCGCTACGCGGACCAGCGTGTGGAGTTGATCCTTGTCAGTCTGGATCTTCCGGACTATTATCCTGCGCGTATCGCCAATTTTGCCCGCAGTCGAAAGTATACTTCGACGCTGCTGTGGCTTGACGAGACCAATGCCGATTATTTTTGTCCGAAGCTGGATGCGCGCTGGACGGGCGGAATACCGTGCTCGTTGTTCATCAATAATAAAACGCACTACCGCCGGTTTTTCGACCGGCAGTTGACCGAGCCCCAGGTGGAAATAGAAATAAAGAAACTGGTAGCGCCATAAGGGGCACGGCCGTCATTGTGTCTAACCCCGGTTGATCGAACATCCGACCGAGCGGGTCTCTTTTACCGTCACTTCCTTTCCGGCAAGGGTCTCATCGATGGCCAACCGCAAATGCTGCCGATGGACCTGCCGATCGTCGCCCGGCGAGTCGTCGATGGCGCCGTGATACACCAATTTCCCATTCTTATCGAACAGAAAACATTCCGGCGTCCTGCTGGCCCCGAACACACCCGCCAGATCGCTTTTGCCGTCCAGCGCATAATACCAATGATAACCCTGAGATTTTGCATATTCCTGCATCGCTCCGAACGAGTTGCCACCTTCACGATCGCCTTCGTTGGCATTGAGCAGGATGACTCCGATATGATGATCTGCCGCATAGGTGCAGATCTCTTTTGTACGGCTCTGGTTGCGGATGACATAGGGACAGGTGTTGCAGGAGAACATCACGAGCAGCCCGCCCGCTTCCTTTGCCTGCCCGAGACTGATCTCCCTGCCGGAGACGTCTTTCAGGAGGACATCCGCTTTGGGGAGCGATGATCCGATCGGGAGGTTGGATTCATGAAGGCTCAGGCCAAGTGCCGGCAGTAAAAGACCCAATAAAAGAAGCTTCATATTCCAGGATTTTTGTTGGAACAAAGTTAGCGTTTTTCACCTGCCAGAACCTTCAGATGGTGGATGGTAACGTTCAATTCGTACCCGATGAGCAAAACCAGCGAGTTCAGGTACACTAACAGCATGAGGATCATGACAGTGCCAATAGAGCCATAGACCTTATTGTACGTACTGAACCGGTTGACCCAATAGGAGAAGAAGAGGATCGTCAAAATGGTCAGCAATGTCGCCAGCAGGGTGCCGGGGGAGAACAGCGACCATCGTTTTTGCATGGCCGGTCCATATTTGTAGATGCAGGCAATGGCCAGGTAGAACAGCGGAATGATTACGACCCAGCGCAGGGTCCTGAAGAGCACGCGTGCGCTGTGGTCCTTATTGGATATATGCAGGGCCTTGAGGAAGGTGTGCAGCAGCTCGGCCTGGGTGACGAGTATGATCACGGAGCCGATGACCATGCAAAGGACCAATGCGGTCAGCTTGATGGCCATCCAGCGCGTTTGTACCGGATTTCTCCGGCTGTTATAAATAACGGATTTGTTAAAGCTCCGCATAATGCCCATCATCGCATTGGAAGAATAGAACAGCGCCAGGACGAAACCGAAGGACAGCAGGCCTGCCCTGGGTTTTTCGAGAAAGTCCACGAGGAACTGGCTGACCAGCACATAGGTATTTTGGTTGGGAGTAAGATCCTTCGTAAGAAGAAGCAGCTGGCGTTCGATCTGATGCGAAACAGGCAGATAGGGGACCAGCGTACAGATGAAGATCATGGCGGCGGGGATGGCTATCAGGAAGCTGAAAGAAATGGCCCGCGCGCGGTCGATCAGACCTACCTTTTTTACCTGGCTGGAAAAAAAAGTGACGATCTCGAAAAGCGACACACCCTGAAAGCCCGGTAAAATGATCTTTTTACTTTTGGCTTCCAGGAAGCGGAAAGGGGGGGTGTTGTATAGCTTTCGTTCCAGCTTGATCATAGCTCGTTACTTTGGCCTGGTGATACTATCCCTGATGGCGCGTTGCTTTTTGAGCGCATCGGTCCAGGCTTTGGCGTATGCCTCGTGCTCTTTAAAGGTAGCGGCAAAATTGGAATAGCCGCTAAAATCTGGTTTGGCCGCAAAATAAAGATAATCCGTGGAAGGGGAGGCCAGCACCGCTTGCAGCGTAGCTTCCGAGGGCGTGCAGATGGGACCCGGCGGCAGACCGGTATGAATATATGTATTGTACGGTGACTCGGTCTTAAGATAGACGTAGAATATCTCCTTCAGATCGAAATCCCGCATGGCATATTTGACGGTCGGATCGGCATCCAGCCTCATACCTTTGGACAGGCGGTTGAGATAGACGCTGGCGATCTTGCCTTTATCGGAGGGTATATTCGTCTCTTCCTCGACGATGGAAGCGAGAATGGTCGCCGAAGCCGGTGTGAGCCCCCTGGCCTGTGCCGCCGCGGTCCGAGCTGGGGTCCACCATCCCTTGTAAAAGGCGTACATCTTCCGGAAAATAGCGGACGGAGGGATATTCCAGAAATAGGTATAGGTGTTGGGCATCACTATCGTCAGGAAGGTGCTGGAATCGACGCCGAATTCGCGTAAGGAGTCATTATTGTGAATGAAAGCGGCGATAGCGGCCGAATCGCATTCCAGCTTTTTGCCGACCGCGCCGGCGAATCCTTCGGGAGTCCGGAATTTGGTGATCACGATCTTTACAGGCGATTGCCGGCCGTTGTGCAGCATCCTGATGATACTCAGCATGCTCATGTCCTTTTTGATCTCGTACCTGCCAGCGCGTACGTTGCCGGCGTAATCCAATCGTTTAGCCATCCAATTGAAGACTGTCGGGCTTCTTAGTACCGTATCCTTTTCCAGCAGATTGAAAACCCCGGGATA
>DASYSV010000488.1:0-3299 GCA_036010185.1 Puia sp. | reverse complement strand
TGGTATCCGCGCCCTGTCGCGCTACCACCTGGAGCACCCCTTCGTTTTCAACCATGCCGGTCAGGAATACCGCGTCGGTTATCTGCCGGCCGATTCCGACAGCGGCATGTTTGGGGGCAATTCCAACTGGCGCGGCCCCGTCTGGATGCCCGCCAATCTTCTCCTGATCGAGGCATTACAACGGTTTCATGACTATTATGGAGATGATTTCAGGATCGAATATCCCACAGGTTCGGGTCGAAAGCTTTCCTTTCTCGAAATCGGCGTCGAGCTGTCCAAACGACTCTCGCGTCTTTTCCTACGGGATGAAAAAGGACGGCGTGCAATTTTCGGCGACAATGACAAGATGCAGCGTGATCCGCATTTCAAGGATTATATCCTCTTCTATGAATATTTCGACGGAGAGAATGGACGCGGATTGGGCGCCTCGCACCAGACGGGATGGACGGGTTTGGTGACCATTCTGCTTTTACTGGGTCGTCGCAAGACGACTTCCTAAAATCCTGGCGGTGGCCTCGAGGTTGGCCGCGGCGGAGGCTAACGCTTCCGGCAAGGACATCAGTGGCGGGTTGATCGGAATGATCTCATCGAAATACGGGTGAAGCGGGGCCGGGTCGTCCGGTACACGGCCCGTAAATGCAATAACGGATAATCCTCTTTTTTTGGCGCGGATGGCTACACCATATGGGGCCTTGCCTTGCAGCGTTTGTTCATCTATGGCACCTTCACCTGTGACGACAAGATCGCTTCGACCCAGGGCCGCATCGAAATCCGTCAGCTGTAAGAAATAATCGATCCCTTTGACGAGCCGGGCTCCCAGCAGACCATAGAGTCCTGCGGCGGCCGCACCCGCGGCTCCTCCAAAAGGCAGTTGCGAAATATCCCTGCCCGTGGATTGTCGGATGATCGCACACAGTCGCTGCAAGACGGATTCGAGAAGGACCACATCTTCGGGAGAAGCTCCTTTTTGGGGTCCGAAGACGGCTGCAGAGCCGGTGGGTCCCAGCGGCGGGGTCTCCACATCGCATAGTATGGTTAGCCGGGTGTCTTTCAGCCGGGGGTCGAGACCCGATACATCGATGGAATCCAGACCGGTTAAACTTTCGGGTGTGGTCAGTTCGCGCGCCGCGTCGTCTCTGAATCGTATGCCCAGTGCTGTCAGGATACCCATGCCTCCGTCGACAGTCGCCGATCCGCCGACGCCCAGGAGGATATGGCTGACCCGATGATCCAGTGCAACACGGATAAGATCGCCTGTGCCCGCGGACGTGGCGTGCAGCGGGTCGAGTTTTTTTTGGTCCAGGAGGCGAAGTCCGGAAGCGGTGGACATATCGATAATGGCTGTTTCGCTTCCAACTATCCCGAAATGCGCGGTTATTTTTCGGCCGAGGGGGTCGCGGGCTTCGGCGGGGAGACGGCGGCCATGCAGGCGTTGAATGAGCAGATCACCCGTATTGTCACCTCCGTCACCGACGGGGAAACATTCTCCCGTGAAACCGAGCCGGCTTTGTTGCAGACCTTGCAAAATGGCACTGGAGGCAGCGGCGGCGGACAGGCTGTTCTTGAAGGCGTTGGGAGCGATCAGGATGTGCATAGATTTACCGGATGACCGGATTTATAGGCTGCCAGGTTATCGAACGCGGTTTTCATGAGACGGGCTCTCGCCTCCTTCGTAGCCCAGGAGATATGCGGGGTTATGATACAGTTCCTGGCGCCGAAAAGCGAGCTACCCTTGACTGGTGGCTCGGTGGTGAGTACGTCGATGCCTGCGCCCGCGATGATGCCGGTGTTCAATGCCTCGGCAAGGTCCTCTTCCACGATGATCGGTCCTCTCGAGGTATTCAATAAAAAGGCGCTGCGTTTCATCAATGATAGGGTTTCCCTGTTAATAAGACCCCTGGTCTCGGGGAATAGGGGGCAATGGATGCTGACGACATCCGACCGTTGGAGCAATTCCGGGATAGTAGCCCAGGAAAAATTGCGACGATGCGACTGGTCGGTCCGGGTTCGGCTGGCGCCCAGTATGGACATATCGAAGGCCGTGGCGATGTCGGCTACCTTGCCGCCGATGTTGCCCATTCCGATGATGCCGATGGTCTTTCCGGCCAGCCCGACCAGCGGATAATCCCAAAAACAAAAATCGGGCGACCGCGACCATTTCCCTTCCATCACCGAATCGCTGTGCCGCTGCACCCTCAGGGTCAGTTCGAGCAGGAGGGCAAAGGTCATTTGTGCGACCGAGGCGGTGCCATAGCTGGGGACATTGGTGACGACGATGCGGTGGCGATGCGCGGCCCCGATGTCGATAATGTTGTACCCGGTGGCGGTGACGCCGATATATTGCAGTAATGGAAGTTTTGCCAGGGTATCGGCGTTCAGCGGGACTTTATTGGTCAATACGATATCCGCAGCCGCGCAGCGATGCACGATCTCTTCGGGAGAGGTTCGTTCATATACGATGATGTCTCCGTATTGTTGCCACGGCTCCCATGAGAGGTCGCCGGGGTTGAGGGTGTGGCCGTCGAGTACGATGATGGAGCTCATAAATGGCGAATATAAACAGGAATTATCCATTTCAGCCAATAGGCCTGCGCTAAAACCAAACAGCAGATGATGGAAAGCAAGATAAAACTATGTTTGATCGTGAATCTGAAAAGGGCCGATTCGCGTCCGACGAGGCCGCCCGCGGCGGCAGCCACCGCGATGGATTGCGGAGAGATCATTTTGCCGATGACACCGCCGGAAAGATTGGCGCCCACCGTGACGATCGGATCGACGCCGATGGAGGAGGCGGTTGCCGACTGCAGTCTGCCGAAGAGGGCATTGGATGAGGTGTCCGATCCGGTAATGAAGACACCCAGCCAGCCCAGTACCGGCGCAAAAAAGGGAAACAGGATACCGGTGCTGGCCAGACATTGTGCGATCGTTTGCGAAATACCGGAATCGTTGACCAAATAGGCGAAGGCCAGGACGACGGCGATCGTCAGTATCGGGAAGGCCAGTTGCCGAAGCGTTTGTCCGAAGACGGCCATGCCCTGTCTGAGCGTCAAACCCGAAAACAGCAGCGATACGATCGCGGCGATAAGGATGGCGGTGCCAGCAGCCGACAGGTAATTGAACCGGAAGATGTGCGCTACGAGCGGACCATCGTATTCGCGGATGGCATTATGCAAGCCGGGTACGGCGAATTGAAGAGTGCCATTGGCGGTAAGCCAGTTCTTTACAGGTGCGAGTCCCCACAGGATGATGATGACGGTAAGGAAGATGAAGGGGCTCAGGGCCCAGAGAAGGCGGCCTCC
>DASYSV010000487.1:0-8870 GCA_036010185.1 Puia sp. | reverse complement strand
TTTCGATACCGGCCTTTCCGGGTCGAAGGGCGTCCGCGAGGATTGGCGTTGTTTGATGAGGTCGATTAAGTTGTTCATATTGTCAGCTTGAATATGGGCTAATGCCAATCCGCACAATGATGAATGGCCGGGACACCTTGCCACCGCAACAGATGCGGAAGACGCCTCTGTGCCTTTTCGATCGTCGCTTTAGTGGCGTGGGTCTGTTCGAGTTGTTCGCGTACGTGGGTCTGCATTTCCTCGATCGTCATTTCCGGGCGGCTGAATTCGCCATCCCGATAACAATACAGGCAATAAATAGTGCTCTTCGAGCCGTCCTTTTCGGTGCCCAGAAGGTCCGGATGGTCGAGTGGCATTCCACAGCTTTGACAATGGATGTAGCCTTCCATATTTAAGATTTAAATGATCAATGAGGGTGTCGGGTGTTTTGTTCTCGATGAGGGTGTCGGGTGTTTGGTCCTGGGTGAGGGTGTCGGGTGTTTTGTTCCGGGGTCGATGGCGGTGGGACTGGGAGGCCGATCTTTCTTTAAGATACCAGTAAAGGCCTTTGACGTCGGATTTCCATTCGGGGATGAGGGTCACCATTATGGTCTCCTCCAGCAATTGAAGACAAGTAACCCCGACTGCGGTATAGAAGAGGATCAGCGGAATGCCCGGCCAAAAGAAGAAGGTCAGCAGGAATAAGCCTTGTAGTACGGCGGCGATCTTGGCGAGGATGGTGTGGAAAGCCGTGGGTTTACCATATTTACGGATAGCAACGGCGAATTGCAGCAGACAAGTGATGGCCAGAAAGGATAGGCTGACGATGTGTGCGAGTACAAAGTCAAGATGAAAGGCCAGCAGCCCTGAAAAACCTGCGAGGACAGTGAGGTCATCACCAAGGGAATCGAGCATTGCGCCGCGTTTGCTGGCAATATGGTAATGCCGGGCCAGCTTGCCGTCAACGGCATCGGTGAGGAAGCTGATCAATAGCAGCCATTTGAAAGGTTGCTCCTGACCGAATATGGCCAGCGCGACTATCAGGGGAGCCATGACGATGCGCCAATAGGTGACTCCATTGATCAGATAGTGTTTGATGGCTGGCATGGTGTTCATTTTGCGCGTAGTAACGCTGTTGTCTTTGCGGTGCTCAGTTTGGCGCCGGAGGAATCTTTGCCTGTCTTTGGAAAGACCAGCAAGGGAGTTTTTGCCTGAAAGCTGAGCCTTTCGGCTACGCTGGGATAGAGAATGCGTTGAATGACCGAGTCTCGGTGTTGAGTGTATAGGACGACCATGGAGGGTTTGAAGGCCGTTATTTGCCGCTGCAGGTTCCTGGTGACCGAAAGATTCGGGTCTGCATGCACAATGCTGACGTCCACGGGATAATGAAATTGGTGTTTGAGGACGGTTTTCAGGCTGTCTTCGTTGAGCCATATTTCTCCCAGGTAGTTGAGATGCAAGGTGCGGACATTTGCTTTCAGGGGACCGGCAAATCGGATCAGCCGCTGGATCTCCGGGGTGTAATCGGCAAGATCGCTTGCGTAGAGTATTCTCGTGATGGCGCTTCTTCTGTAGGAGGCAGGAATGGCGATCACGGGCGTGTTCGAATGCGTAATAAGATTGCCGGTATGAGTGCCGAACAGTTTTTTCAGGCCACGAGCGCCATTTGTGCCTATGCAGATATAATCGATGTCCTTGCGTCTTCGGCAATATTGTTGCAGTGCAATGTCGGGCGATATCGCTTCGATGGTCACGAAGGAGATGTCCGGTTTACCAGTGGCTGCCTGTGTAATGATCTTACCCACGAAGTCATTCAACTGTTGAAAATGACGTTTTTTTTCAGCCTGCGCATAGTTGCGATACCGTTGGTCGCTCCATGAGGTGGGACGGAGTAAGTATACGATGTGCAGACAGACCAGGGAAATGCGTTGCTGGCTGGCCCATTGAAGGGCGAATCGTAGTCCGGCCCCCGATGCAGGCGAGAAGTCGATGGGGACGAGGACCGTCGGTGTTCTTGCGGGTTTCATGTTGCTGGAATTTGTTTAAAATTACCGGAGGTGGGGGCGTCCATCCCTGATGTGTGTCAGGTGCGAGACTGATCTTTGTCAAAGGACGCGGCTGAGCGACGGGCTACCTTTATTTTCGGATGAGTACCGCTATTCAAGCAGAAGAGGGGGCTTTGCCCGAGGGTTTGAGCTCGGAGGAGGCTTTATCACGGAGAACGCGTTACGGTAAGAATATACTGGGCGGGCCGGGAGGCGGATATGCGCTCCGGGCGTTGCGGGACATTTTGATCGAACCGATGTTCCTGGTGTTGCTGTTCGCTGGAGTCCTCTATTTCTTACTGAACAAACCCCGGGAGGGGGTGCTGATGCTGCTGGCGCTGGTTTTCGTCGGTGCTATCAGCTTTTACCAGGACATGAAGAGGCACCGGGCGCTGAGTGCGCTTCGCGACTATACGGAGCCTCGGGTCCGGACTGTTCGTGATGGTCAATTAAAGGTCTTGCATGGATGGGAACTGGTGCCTGAAGATGTCATGTTGCTGGAAGAAGGAGAAAAGATCCCGGCGGATGCGGTGGTTTTGACGGCGCATGATCTTTCGGTCAACGAGTCGGTAGTTACCGGTGAATCGCTGCCGGTAGATAAGGACGGTTCGGAAGGAAGGAATAAGCTTTTGCTGGGATCCCTGGTGAATACAGGAACTTGCTACGCGCGGGTCACGGACACGGGGAAACGAACGTTTCTCGGAAGAATGGGAAAGAAAATGGCCGAAATTCCTGAGGAGCGAACGGCATTGCAACGTCAGATCAATGGATTTGTCCGGGTAATGGCGATCTTCGGCGTCACCGCTTTTTTGTTGGTTTGGGGCATCAATTTCCGGCATTCCGGTAATCTGGCCCAAAGTTTCCTTCTCGGCTTGACACTCGCGATGACAGCAATACCGGAAGAAATACCTATTGCCTTTTCCTCTTTTCTTGCGCTGGGCGGATGGCGCATGGCCAAACTGGGGATTATCGTCAGCAAGCCCGCCATCATGGATTACCTGGGTACGACGACAACGATCTGTTTGGACAAAACGGGAACGTTGACTATGAATAAGATGAGTGTGAGTTGGCTGTACGATTTTACCTCCGATGTTGAGGCGGAGACGTCTTCGGGCCGTCTGTCGCAGTCGCGTGTCATGTGGTATGGACGACTTGCGTCGGAACCGGAGCCCTTCGATGCGATGGAGCGTGCCATTGTGGAGGAGTTCGTGAAACGGCCGGATGCGACGGACTGGAGTCGATTTGTGATGATTCGCGAGTACCCGCTGGAAGGACGTCCTCCGATGATGACGCATGTGTATCGCGATGGCCGCGGAGATGTGGTAGTGGCAGCAAAGGGAGGGCCGGAGCGGATCCTGGCGGTATGCAGGCTGTCTGAAGGGATGCGGGATGAGGCCATGCGTCGCGTTGCCATGATGGCGGCAAAAGGATATAGGGTGCTGGCGGTTGCTTCGGCTGAGTGGCCTGGCGGTGCGTTCCCCGAACGTCAGGACGATTTCGATTGGAAATTTGAAGGATTTATCGCTCTTTTCGATCCCCCCAAGCCGGGTCTTCGCGAGGTGTTTAAAGCCTGGCGGCAGGCTGGAATGCGGGTGAAGATCCTTTCGGGGGATTATCCGGAGACGGTGGTGAACATTGCATCTGCCGGGGGGCTTTCAGTCGGAAAGATCGTGACAGGGAATATGGTAACTGAGATGTCCGATGAGGAACTGCGCAAACGGGTCGGGGACGCGGTTATCTATGCCCGTATGTTCCCTGACGCGAAGCTAAGGGTCATTCAGGCATTGAAGGAACACGGCGAGGTCGTCGCGATGACGGGTGATGGAGTGAACGATGGCCCGGCGTTGAAAGCTGCGCATATCGGCATCGCGATGGGGAAGGCGGGTACTGACCTGGCACGGCAGGCGGCTGATCTGGTGGTCAGCGATGATGATCTGAGCCACATTACGGAGGCAATCCTGCGTGGAAGAACGGTCCACAACAATTTAAAAAAGGCCATCCGGTACCTGATCGGCATTCACATACCGATAATCCTTACGGTTGCGCTGCCGTTGCTACTCGGATGGAAATATACGGCTGTATTCACTCCCATTCATATCGTTTTCCTCGAACTGATCATGGGTCCTACCTGTTCGATCTTTTATGAGCGGGAGCCGGCGGAAGCGGGCATCATGAATAGACCGCCTGCGATGGCGGGGAATGGCTTTTTTACCCGTCGGGAAGCTGTCTTTACGGTGTTGCAGGGGCTGGTGGCGGCGTCGGGGATGCTGGCTATTTATTTTTACTTCATGGACAAAGGAGCTTCGCTCGCGTACGTGCGGACGCTAGTATTTCTGGCCATTATCCTGATGAATTTGGTACTGACCTTTGTCAGCCGGTCGTTCTCGCACCCGGTGCTCGCCAGTTTTCGGAATAGGAACGGTCTGGCGGCGGTGGTATTGGCAATGTCGGCGGGATTCATAGCCATTGTGATAGGAGTGCCTTTCGTGCGCGGGCTTTTTGGTATGGTGCCGGTGATGCCGGTAGATTTCGCGCGGATTTTTGCGGTGGTAGTGGTATGCGGGTTGTGTATGGAAGGAATGAAGAGGGCTGGGAAGGCTATTTGATGCGTCCTGTTGTCAAAGGCAACAGACCAGCAAACATGCAGAGGGCTGCCGCAAACAGGAAATAAGGAGCGCTCATCCAGGCGATACCGCGGGTAGCCATCAGGCTTTGTAAAAGGAGGATACATTCATTGGCGAATACGCCGGTAATAAATGCGGCAAGACCGGCTCTTTTGATCGGGCCGCGGATGTCGAGCATGTTCTCTGCGGAAAAGAAGCCGATCAGGAAGAAGGTTACGAATGCCAGCAAGACGAGATGCAGATAGGCAATGATCACCGGCCGGAAAGAAAAGGCAAATCGGCCCAGTGTGGGGATTACCGAGAGTGCCTGGAGGACGATCTTAAGCGCCAGTGCCGAGAAGGATAGTCCCCATAAGATGACTGCAAGCCTGGATGGTCTGCCGCGCCAGGCAACAAATGCTTTCCAGAGGAGGCTGACCAGGAGAAGCAGTGCTGACAGCTGGACAAGTGCAGCAGTGCCGGCCGTGACCCGGATCCATAACGGAGGGGCCGTCCATAGAAGTGATAGGCAATAGGCCGGAACACAGGCGGCGCCCATCAAGCCGATGGTCCAGACGGCCAGCCTTTTATTTATTGGGAAGGAGCCGGCGAATAAGGTCCAAAAGAGCAGCGCCAGAACGCCGAAGCTAAACCAGCCGTTGTACTGGAAATGAAGATACAGATAGATGGAATTGTAGTAGAAGGAGGTGGAGCGCACCCCATGGGATGTGCTATATGCGAGTAGAAATGGTCCTGCGGTGGACAGTACGAGGAAGACGAGGGCCAGTCGGATGGCCGCCGTTACCGGCGGGGGCATCCGGCTTTTGCGGATATCGAGCCAATACCGTATGCTGAACCAATAGGAAAAGATGACCGATAAGGCTGAAAAGAAGATCGATATCGGGCCATATCCCTGGATCATGAAGCTGACGAGCATGCCGAAACTGGCAAGCTGGTTGAGCCGGAATTGATAACGATAGGAGCGTGACAATGGGACGCCGCTTCGAACGAGGATATAGGTAAGGGCAACGAACAGGGCGGTGGTCACCCATCCCGAGAAGGCAAAATGGGAGTGAGCATTAAGGAGATATTTATAGTCTACGGCGGGGAAATAGAAAGCACCCTTGTATCTTAATAATACCCCGAGGACGGAGACGATGAGAAGATTGATCAGACTTAGTCGTGTCCAGATTTTCAGACGGTGGGTATCTTCCATTCTTACATACAGGGGTTCGGCCATAAAGGTATCCCTTTTTGCAAACCTAAGGTGACCGGTACCGGGATAATATGATCATTGTTTGGTAACCGGCTGATCAAAGTCATGTGTTGACATATTGGCCGGCCGTAACCTTGTGCCGTAAAAAATTCAACAATGAAAAGATACCTGGTAGCGATCCTGATCCTCGCTTTCGCCTATTCCTGCTCCAACAATTCTTCCTCTTCCAATGCTGCAGTCTCCGCACCCGCGGCTTCCGATAACGCCTCCGGGTACGACTCCTTAAGGGGCTCGGGTAAGTTCACGCACGTCGATCTGGCCGCGACGCTCGATCCGAAAATGGTGGATGCCGGAAAAAGCATCTATGACTTGAAATGCTCTGCCTGTCATAAGCTCACGTCCGAAAAGCTGGTCGGGCCGGGCTGGCTGGGGGTGACCGGGCGGCACAAACCCGAATGGATCATGAATTTCGTGACCAATACAGACGAAATGATCGATAAGGATCCGAAGGCGCAGGCGATGCTGCAGATATGCATGGTCCGAATGCCCAACCAACATCTGTCCGATGACGATGCCCGGCATATCCTGGAATTCATGCGGAACAACGACCAGGGCAAATAACCCCGGCATCTCAAGAAGAACCAAGGCAAATAACCCATCAACATAAATTGAACGCAAAATGAACAGTCGACAACGCTTTATCGCACTGGTGGCTCTGACAGGAGTCATCGCCAGTCTGCAATCCTGCAAGCCACGCAATGCAGCAGGCGCCATCAGCGCCGATGCCGCCGAAAAAACCTATGTTGCCCCCGGTAAATATGACGAATTCTACAATTTCGTTTCCGGCGGATTCAACGGCCAGGTATCTGTATACGGTCTGCCATCAGGCCGGTTGCTGAAGATCATCCCGGTGTTCTCGGTATTCCCGGAGAACGGTTATGGCTACAGCGAGGAAACAAAGGCCATGCTTAATACTTCGCAAGGCTTCGTGCCCTGGGACGATCAGCACCACCTGGAGCTTTCGCAAACCGATGGACAGCCTAACGGGAAGTGGCTTTTCGCCAATGCCAACAATACACCGCGGGTTGCAAGGATCGATCTGGCGACCTTTAAGACGGAAGAGATCCTCGAGCTGCCCAATAGCGCCGGAAATCACTCTTCTCCGTTTTGCACCGAAAACACGGAATATATCGTGGCGGGTACGCGGTTTAGCGTACCGATCGGGGACAACCAGGATGTGCCGATCAATTCTTATAAAAAGAATTTCCATGGGACGGTGAGCTTTATCAAGGTGGACAGCGGGACGGGCCGTCTTCAACTGGCCTTCCAGATACTGCTGCCCGGCGTCAATTTCGATCTCAGCCATGCGGGTAAGGGCCCGAGCCATGACTGGTTCTTTTTCTCCTGCTATAATACGGAACAGGCGCATTCGCTGCTGGAGGTGAATGCTTCACAGCGTGATAAGGACTTCATCATGGCCGTCAACTGGAAAAAGGCGGAAGAATATGTTCGGGAGCACAAGGGTGCGCTTAAACAGGTTTCGTATATACATAATATATATGACGAAAAGACCCATTCTGCTGCTACCTCCACGGAGAACCAGGTGGTGGTATTGGATCCCACGGAACTAAAGGATTTCGTGTATTTCATTCCCTGTCCCAAGTCTCCGCACGGATGCGATGTCGACCCGACGGGGGAATACATCGTCGGGAGCGGAAAGCTGGCGGCGTTGATACCGGTATTTTCGTTCAGTAAGCTGCAGCAGGCAATAGCCGGGAAGCAGTTTGACGGCGACTATGGCGGGATACCGGTGATCAAATATGAGGCGGCACTTTATGGTGAAGTGCCGAAACCGGGGCTCGGCCCATTGCATACCGAGTTCGACGGGAGGGGGAATGCCTATACTTCGATGTTCGTTTCTTCCGAAGTGGTGAAATGGAGCATCAAGGACCTGAAGGTGCTGGATCGCGTACCCACTTACTATTCGGTGGGTCACTTGTGTATTCCCGGCGGCGATTCGAAGAACCCCTACGGGAAATACCTGATCGCTTATAATAAGATCACCAAGGACCGGTATCTCCCTACAGGGCCGGAACTGGCGCAGAGTGCGCAATTGTATGATATTTCGGGGGACAAGATGGAGATGATCCTGGATTTTCCGACCGTCGGTGAACCGCACTACGCGCAGGCTCTGCCGGCGGATATGATCTCTAAGAATTCCGTGAAATACTACCGGATCGAAGACAACGGGAATCCTTACGCTGCCAAGGGCGAAAAACAGGCTAAGGTAGTTCGTGAGGGCAATAAGGTGCATGTGTACATTACCGCCATCCGCAGCCATTTTGTTCCGGATAATATCGAGGGAGTGCGGATGGGCGACGAAGTATATTTCCATGTTACCAACCTGGAGCAGGATTGGGATATCCCGCACGGATTTGCTGTAAAAGGCGCCGCCAATGCCGAGATACTGATCATGCCGGGTGAGACGTGTACACTGAAATGGATACCGACAAAGACCGGGGTATTCCCGATCTATTGTACAGACTTCTGTAGTGCGCTTCACCAGGAGATGCAGGGGTATGTCCGGGTATCGCCGGCGGGAAGCAATACGCCGCTGGTTTTTGGAACCAACCTGGCGGATTCAAGCGCACCTGTCGCCAAAAAATGATGCGATGAACGGCGAAATGAAAATGACGCCATGAGCATCAACTACAAATGATCCCATGAACAGCAAACTACAATTATCGACCCGGGCCATTGCGTTCCTTTCGTCGCTGGCGATGGTGGCGGTGCTATATCTGCCGATCTGGCGGATCGAGTTGTCCGCACCGCAATATCCCGAAGGGCTCGTGCTGAAGATATACAGCAATCGCATCGGGGGGGATGTCAATGTGGTCAATGGGCTTAACCACTATATCGGGATGCATACGCTGCATACACGGGACTTTGTGGAGTTTGTGGTGCTGCCCTATATCATCGGTGGATTTGCGGTGTTGGGTTTGCTGGTCACGCTGATCGGCCGCAAGA
>DASYSV010000186.1:0-7479 GCA_036010185.1 Puia sp. | reverse complement strand
CTGACGTGGAAGAGCCGCCAGTCTGCCGGCTTTGATGAAGCTTCGGCCGAGCCACCGGCTCGGTCTCGTTCGGGACCTTGTCAGGTCCCCTTTTAGCACTTTGACGGGGCGGAAAGAAGAGAGATAGATGGCAGGATAGCTGCCGGCGAGCAGACCGGTGATGAATACAAAGATGAACCCCGCCGCCCAGAACATGGGCTGACGATAGGGGATGATCATCTTTTTATTGGCCAGCTCGTTGAAGAAGGGAAGCAGCAATTGAGCAATGACCAGCGCTGCAAACCATGCGACGAGGGCTGTGAGCACCGACTCGGTAAAGAACTGCCGGATCAGCTGCCCGCGCATCGAGCCGATGGCCTTCCGGATGCCGACCTCTTTGGCCCTTTTCTCCGAGCGGGCCGTACTGAGGTTCATAAAATTGATACAGGCGAGAAGGAGCACGAAGATACCGATGGTTGAGAATAGCCGGACATATTGAATAAAGCCGCCGGCGGCGACGCCTTGTTTGAATTCGGAACGGAGATGCCAATCGTCCATGGGGAAAAGGAAGAGCTCGGGTTTGAACCTGCGATCTCCTTCGGCATAACGGTATTTGACATCCTTTATCGCGCGGGAGGCGGCGGCCATATCGACATTGTCGTTCAGCTGAACATAGGTACCGAACCAGCTGTTACCCCAGTTGAGATGAGCGACGGTGGAATCCGTGTGGGCGAGGTATTCAAAGGGGATGATAAAATTAAAGTCGGCCAGATCGGAGTTTTCCGGAGGATCGGCATAGATGCCCGTCACCTTTAGCAGCTGGTCATTATTCACCTTTACGATCTTGCCGATGGGGTCGGCATCCGCGAAAAGGCTTTTGGCCGTCGATGCGGCGAGTATGATTGAAGACTGGTCGGACAGTGAACCGGTATCACCCTTTATCATATTCAGGCTCATCATATCAATGATGCCGGGGTCGGTGTAAACACCTTTTTGGGTAATGCGGGTATCGCCATAGGCAACGGGGCGACTGGTGGGACCCGCGATAACAGCCACATGTTTGAACAATCGCGGATAGTCTTTTTGCAGAGCGGGCGCCAGTTGTCTGGCCTGGCCCCGCCAGGTGACCGTGTTGCCGCTGAGCAATTGGTTCTGGAGGACGGCGGCGATTCGTTTATGATTGGGAATGGATCTGTTGTAAGAGAAGTGCATGTATACCCACAGGCCGATGAGGATGGATACCGCCATGCCGATGGCGAGACCGCCGATATTGATGATCGAGGAGAATCGGTTGCGGGTCAGGTTGCGGAGCGCGATGCGCAGATAATTTTTAAACATAAGAAGTTGTTTGGGGCGGCCGCCAGAGCCGGAGGATCCGACTGAAGGTTTCGGCCGCGCTGTTATTCCGCGCGGAGGCTATCGACGGGGTTCGAGGTAGCCGCGCGGGTCGTTTGAAAACTGATCGTGAATAAGGCGATGAGCAGGGCAGCTGCGCCGGCCAGCGGGAAGATCCACCAGCTAACGGGTGTCCGGTAGGCGAATTCATGCAACCATTCGCTCATTGCCCACCATGTGACCGGTACTGCGATAATGAAGGCCACGCCTACCAATAACAGGAATTCTTTCGAGACGAGGAGCAGGACCGAAGATACGGAGGCGCCAAGCACTTTTCGGATGCCGATCTCCCGTGTCCGTTGTTCCACCATATAGGCGGCGAGTCCGAACAGGCCCAGACCCGCAATGAGAATGGCGATTATAGTAAAGGCGGTGAATAGTCTGCCGGTCCGTTGCTCGGCCACATACATCGTGGCGAACCGTTCGTCGAGGAAATAATAACTAAAGGGAGCGCCGGGGTTGTAGGTCTTCCAATGTTGTCTGGCATCGGCGAGGAAGCTGCCGATATCCGCCGTGTTCGCCTTTACGAGAATGCCACCGTAGTTATTGCCGAGCAACATCATCAGCGGGGCGATCTTCATTTTGACCGACATATAATGGAAATCGCGGACCACGCCTATGACCTTGTATTCCAGCTGGCCCGACCTGATGATGGTCTTTCCGACGGGGTCAGTGTTTCCCCAGCCGAGGTCCCTGGCTTCGGTCTCGTTGATCAGGACGCCGGTGGAGTCGGTAGGGAAGTCGCGGGAGAAATTTCTTCCTCGTACTATTTGCAGTCCGAGGGTCGGAACATAGTCGTAGTCGATGTCATAAATGTTGGTGTGGATCTCACGGCCATTTTTCGGTCCGTCCTGTTTGGGGTAGATCTCTGTGCCATTCATTGCGCCGCTGCCCGGCACGGACCAGCTGATACTGGCATTCACGACGCGCCGGTCCTGCAACAGCTGTTGTTTGAACGCGTCCTGGTTCTTTCCGAGTAAATTGGCGTCTTCTATGGCGATGACCTGGTTCTGATCGAAACCGAGACGTTTGTCCTGCATATAACGCAGCTGGCGATAGACGATGAGCGTCGCTACGATCAGCCCGATCGAGACTACGAACTGGAAGACGACGAGGCTGCTGCGCAGGAGGCTTCGGCGCGAACCTGTCATGGCAGAGCCGGATTTGAGTACTTTGATGGTATTGAATGAAGAAAGGAAAAAGGCGGGATATACGCCTGCCGCCACGCCCACTATTATCGTCAATGCCGCCGCGGCTATCAGTGCCGGGCAACCGAGGAAGAAGGAGAAGGGAATATGTTTACCCGCGACCTGGTTGAACCAGGGCAGGAGCAGACTCACCAGGAAAAAGGCCAGCACCATCGAGAGGGCAGTCAGCAGGACGGATTCCACGATGAATTGGGTGATGAGCTGTATTTTGAGCGAGCCCATGACCTTTCGGATACCGACTTCTTTTCCGCGGCCAGCGGCGGCGGCGGTGGAAAGATTGGTGAAATTCGCACAGGCCAGCAACAGGATAAAGATGGCGAGGGCGGCGAAGATGAGGACATAACGGCTGCTGCCGTTGGCCTCCAGTTCGTATTTGGTATCGGAATGGAGATGGATATCCGTCAGTGGCGTCAGGGAAAAGACGAAGGTTTTGACCGCAGATTGCGCGGCGGACAGGGGAACGCCCATATCGTGAGCGATCTCGGGAACGCAGTATTTGGCGACGAGATCGGGGAAACGGGCCTCGAGTTTTTTTGGATCGGCGCCGGGGCGCAGAAGCAGGTAGGTATATAATCCGACGTTGGTCCAGGCTTGTTGTCTGAAATGTTGCGAGGACTCGCTGAGAAAGGCATCGAAATGGAAATGCGACTCGTCGGGGATGCGGTCGATGACGCCGGTGATCTTACATGCGCCATAGTTCTGTACCTGAAGGGTCTTGCCGAGCGCGGGTCCTGTCCCGAAATATTTGTCTGCGAAATCCCGGGTGACGACGAGACTATTGGGCGGGAGCAGCGAGGTGCGCGGGTCGCCTTCCAGGAAGGGAACGGTAAAGATGCGGAAGAAGTTGGAGTCGGCGAAGACCATCTTTTGTTCTTTGAACATCCGGTCGTCGTAGCTAACGAATTGGTCACCGACATGTCCCATACGGGTATACGCCTCGATATCCGGGTAGACGGCGGTCATTCCGGGTCCGACTGCGACATCGACCATCGGGTAGCCGGAGGTGGTATTGCCCGTGAGGCCAAGGTCCACTCTATAGATATCTTTTGCGCGGGCGGCATAGCGGTCATAGTGCGTCTCATCGTAGACATTGGCGGCGATGAGCAGACAGGCGGCCAGACCGATGGAGAGGCCGAGTATGTTTATGAGAGAGAAGACGCGTTTGCGCCGGAGGTTCCGCAAGGCGACCTTATAATAATTGTTGAGCATGTGAGGAATTATTGAGGATAGGAGGCGGGAATTATTACGCCCGGAGAGGCGGAGGGCTAAAAAAATGCCAGATCGGTAAATTATTGAAAATCAGATAGACTTGTTGCGCCGGTGAGGGTGAGTTGTCCGGTTTCGATACGCCGGGTGTACGGAGGGAGGCGGTCTTGTGCCGGAATTGCACTAACTTTCCTTAAAACCTTTATTTTTATGACAACGACAGCCATGACAATGACGACGGCTGAGATAGCCAATCGTCTGGTAGAGTTTTGCAAGAAAGGAGATTTCGAAGGAGCGCAGAAAGAGTTGTTTGCCGATGATGCCGTGAGTATCGAGCCGCATGCAACTGCTGACTTTGCGCAGGAGACGAAGGGACTGGATGCTATCCTCGAGAAGGGTAAGAAATGGGGGGAAATGGTTGAGGAGCAGCATGGCGGTTCAGTATCGGATCCGCTGGTGGCCGGTGATTCTTTTGCCGTAACGATCAGCATGGACATTACGATGAAAGGCGGTAACCGGATGAACATGACGGAACTGTGCATCTATCACGTAAAGGATGGTAAGATCGTTTCGGAACAGTTCTTTATGTAAACACACACTCATTATGCGTCAACTCTGCATTTTCAGGGCGATGCTTTTTTGCATCGCCTTTTTTACTGCCCTAGTGGTTCGTGCTCAGAAATTCGAGAAGCTGGCGGCGACACCGCCGATGGGATGGAACAGCTGGAATAAATTCGCCTGTGACGGCATCAATGAAACGGTGGTCCGCGAAACGGCCGACGCGATGGTAAGCAGCGGCATGGCAGCGGCCGGATATCAATACATCGTCATCGACGATTGCTGGCAGGTGGGCAGGGACAGTGCGGGTAATATCGTAGCCGATCCGGTCAAATTCGCTCATGGCATCAAGGCTTTGGTCGACTATGTTCATTCGAAAGGGCTAAAATTCGGGATCTATACCTGTGCGGGGAGTAAGACCTGTGCGGGTCGTCCCGCGAGCAGGGGTTATGAATTCCAGGATGCCCGTCAATATGCGGCATGGGGTGTAGATTATCTTAAAGAAGACTGGTGCAACACTACTACGCAGGATGCGAAGGAATCTTATACGCTGATGCGCGACGCCCTGTACAAAGCACGCCGGCCCATCGTATTCAGTCTTTGCGAATGGGGCTCTCATCAGCCCTGGCATTGGGCGTCCGATGTCGGTCATCTATGGCGTACCTGCGGCGACATCGGCAATACCTGGAATTTCATGGAGGCGGGTGATGGCAAGGCCTGGGGTGGCAGTGTCATCGGTAATCTCGATCTTCAAAGCGGACTCGAGAAATATGCCGGTCCGGGACATTGGAATGATCCGGACATGCTCGAGGTAGGCAACGGAGGTCTGACACCCGAAGAAGAACGTTCGCATTTTACTCTGTGGTGTATGCTAGCCGCGCCGTTGATGTCAGGGAATGATCTGAGGAGCATGTCGGAGTTTACGAAGAGTATACTGACCAACCGGGATGTCATTGCCATCGACCAGGATGCGCTGGGTCGTCAGGGTTACAGAGAGTCGATCAAAGACGATCTGGAAGTATTCGTGAAGCCACTGTCGGGTGGGGATACGGCGGTTTGTTTGTTCAACCGCGGGGAAGCGGTCCGGAAATTGGATTTCGCGTGGTCCGACTATAAGATCGGCGCGGGGCATTCGTTGCGAAATGTATGGAAGGCGGCCGCCGAGGGTTCGACGTCCGCGCGGTATAAGGGGACGATAGGGCGGCATGAGGTGATCCTGTTGCGGCTGGGTCACTAGAGGGTCGCCGGATGGTATGCGAGACGGGAAGCGCCACGGTAGATGTGCGCGACGGTGCCGGGGTGTGTTATGGAGCCGGACGATAGATATGCGCGACGGTGCCGGCCGGAAAGGGTGTGATCTCCGCCAGCTGAAGATTGAGTCGTTGAGTCAGCTGGCCGAAGAGGGACAGACCTTTGCCGATGGCTACCGGATGGACCAGCAACCGAAATTCGTCGATGAGCCCTGTGGCGACGAGACTTTGGGCGAAACCGGCGCCTCCGTGTGCGATGATTTCCGCGCCATCCTCTTTTTTCAGCTGGCGGATCCCGGTCGCCAGATCACCATCGAACACGCGAGGATGTGCCCAGCTGTCGGCTCCTGCGGGAGCAGACGAAGCGATCTCTCCTTTTGCCGCGCGATTTTTAAGTGCATCGGCGACTGCTCGCGTCACGCGGGTGGGATCGGCGCCGGAAAATCCTTTTTTGGTGAATACTCCTTTGGGTACCTCGTTCATCGGCGCGGCGAAGACCTCGGTCGAGGTCGGCCAGAATGCCGCCATATCATGAAAGGTCTTGCTGCCCATGATGTGCAGGCCTGCATTCGATATGTGGTCGACGGTCCAGGCGGTGGACTTCGCGTCGGTGGTTTTGAAGATCCAATCGAGTTCACCATTGGCTCCGGCGACGAATGCGTCGAGGGACATGGACATTTTGAGGATGAGTTTACGCATGGTTGAAAATTTAATGATCCAAATTTAGTGATGGTGCGGGAAGCGGGTGCGGGGGTTATGCGACAAAGCCGATGGGTTAAAACGCATGTGTGACAGGGCCGGACATCGCCTGTATCGAAAGCGAACAGAAAAGGGGTTGGAGCGGGTCATAATGGATTGTCGGGCAAATGATTGGGAAAACGGCATCAGCTTTGGACAGGACAGAAGTATGCTCAAAAATTATCTGCTGCTCGCCTTTAAGAACTTCCGTAAACATCGGTTGTTCTCCGCGGTCAACGTCCTTGGACTGACCATTGGCATTACGTGTTGCCTGATGATCTTCCTGTATGTCATCCATGAATTCAGTTATGACCGGTGGCAGGCGAATGGGGACAGGATCTATCGTGCGGTGCGGGTCAACGATGTGGAAGCCAACAATGAAAAAAAGGATATCGCGTGGTTGTCGCCTCCTTATGCGAAGGCCTTGCTGAACGATTACCCGGATGCCGTTCAGAAAGCGGTGCGGGTCCGGCCGGACAACGATCTGATAACGTACAATAGCGTTGGCTTCAATGAAAAGAAGATCTACCTGGTGGACAGCAACTTCTTCAGCTTTTTTAGTTTTCGTCTTTTGAAAGGCGATCCGGCAACGGTGTTGAATGACCCGCTGAGCATCGTCATGACGGCATCCGCCGCGAAGAAATATTTTGGCGACCAGGACCCGATCGGCAAAGTCGTCGAAATGAATAAAAAATTGCAGCTGAAGGTGACCGGAATTGCGGCGGATGTTCCCGGCAATTCCACTTTAGATTTCGACATGGTCGTACCTCTGGCTAATTGGCGGACTGAATACTGGATGAATCAGTGGCCGGGCAATAGTCTTTATACCTATGTGCAGCTGGCCCCGGGTGTCGATGCCGGACGGCTGGAGCGGCAGTTCCCGACGTTCATGGACAAGTATCTCGGCAAGTATTACCGGGAAAACGGGTTTAAGATGAGTCTTGCGCTACGGCCGTTGAAGGATATTTATTTCGCGAGCGACTATGGCGACAATGTAAAACACGGCAGCAGGAAAATGGTCTATGTCTTTATGAGTATCGCGGTACTGATCCTCACCATTGCCTGTATCAATTTCATGAATCTTGCCACTGCGCGGGCCAACGACCGGAGCAAAGAAGTAGGTCTCCGGAAGGTGATGGGTGCGT
>DASYSV010000473.1:0-10937 GCA_036010185.1 Puia sp. | reverse complement strand
GGAGGCCGCTTATTTTCAGGAATTGTTGTATATCTTATAGACGGGCTCGCGCAGCGCCTTCCCTTCTTCGCTGCAAATAAAATCCATCAGGGCGGCGATCTCCTCAGGTCTGACCCAGGCCGACGGGTCGGCATCGGGCATGCTTTGACGATTGACGGGAGTATCGATGGTGGAAGGAGCGATTACGGAGGTCACGACATTCTTTCCTTTTGCCGTCGCGTTGAGTAGTCGGGCAAGCTCGAAAAGCAGGGACTTGCTAAGCGCATAGGCCAGCACATGTTTTCCCTGGTCGGGTATCAAAGCGGGACGGGCGCCCATGAAGACGATACGCCCGTAGTCATTCTCCATCATGTGCCTGAGCAGCGGACGGGCAAAATTCCAGGTGGTCTCGAAGTTAAGCGCATATAATTTCCGGAGGGCTTCGCTGTCGGTAGAAGCGATGTCGCCCATAGCGAACCCGCCGACCAGGAGCAATGCCCCGTCGATCCGGCCATAAAGCTCGATTATCTCCTCAATGAACGCCCCGACAACGGACTCATTGCCGGCGTCTACAGACCGGAGCTCGAAATCATCATGGTCCGCCGCGAATCCCAGGTGTGTACCGGATTGGTCGACAGCGATGACCTTATAACCCCTATCGAGAAATCTGCGGACGGTGGCAGCGCCCAGGTTGCCGTTGGCGCCCGTGATCAGTATGGTCTTTTGCATAATGGCCGTTTTGAAAATGAAACGCTATTTGGACAATAACACCTCCAGCATCTTATCCGCCACCAGCTGGTTGCCGGCGTCATTGAGGTGAACCTTGTCGACCGTGAGGATGCCGGATGCTTTGTTCGCAGGGTTATTCTTCAGCTCATAGTTGTGAAATATCTCGCGCAAGTCGATAAGGTCGCAATGGAATTTCTGGGCCAGGTTGCGGATCACCTGTGAATAGGCGTTCATATCTCCGTCCTGCTGGTTGGTGAAATCCGTCTTTTCGCCGATGACGGCAGGAGTACAAAGGATAGTCCGGATGTGTCTGTCCAAAAGCTCGTTGATGATCGCGATATAGAATTTTTCGAACTTATCGATGTCCGTTCCCGTCCCGAGCAGTGTCTTATGCCAGACGTCGTTGACGCCGATAAAGATGATCACAACGTCCGGATTTTGGGACAGGACGTCGTCATCCATGCGCAGGTAGAGATCGTAGACCTTATTGCCGCCTACACCGGCGCCGATGAGCGAGTAATCGTTAGCAAGATTCTTCTGGGCGATCGCGTCGGTCATTTTCACGATATAACCTCCCGGCTTGGCGCCTTGTTCGGTAATGGAATCGCCGAAAAAGATCACTTTTTTGGGTTTGCGGTGGAAAGAACTCAGCAGGCCGGTGCCGATGAAAAGCGACAGCAGTATAGCTATCCGGGAGAGGGAACGCATTGTGGTCTGATTTTAGATCAAACCTACGGGAAAATCCGCAGAATTTCGCGTGCCGCCAGGTTCTTATCGATCAACTGTTGAAGCGAATACACCGACGACGCGGAGCTGCCTTCGTCTTCGGGGGTATTGACGACATAATCGAGCAGCTGTTCGATCGTGGTGGTAGCGACATGCATCCGCGTATCCGAGGAAGCATAATAGATATAAACCTGACCATCGTCATCGGCTATCCAGCCATTGCAGAAGACGACATTGGAGACGTCCCCTACCCTCTCCTCCCCGCGGGGAGCGATAAAATAGCCACCGGGCTTGTAGATGACCTTCGTGAGATCGTTCGGATCGGTCATGAAGAGATAAAGGGTATAACGAAGACCGGCGGCAGTGTTACGCACGCCATGAGCCAGATGCAGCCATCCCAGTCTTGTCCTGATGGGTCCGGGTCCAAGGCCGTTCTTGGCCTCGTTGATCGTATGATAAAGCCGGGGATCGATGATCGTCTCCGAATCGATGAGGGCATTCGTAATGGAATCTGAAAGACCGAAACCGACGCCGCCGCCGGTGCCCGTCGCGTGAAAGCTTTCCTGGGGTCGTGTATAAAAGGCATATTTGCCGTCTACAAATTCGGGATGGAGCACCACATTACGTTGTTGTGGACTTCGCGTCCGCAGGTCATCCAGTCTTTCCCAGTCGACAAGATCGAGGGTGCGGGCAATTCCGCACTGGGCTACTGCCGCTGACTGATCGGAGACCGGCGCATCGGGGTCCTTACTTTCAGTGCAAAAGAGCCCATAGATCCAGCCGTCTTCGTGACGGGTCAGGCGGACATCATAAATATTGGTTTCCGGCCGGCCCGAGCCGGGCATGTGGATGGGTGAATCGCGAAACCTGAAATTGTCGATACCGTTGGGACTTTCCGCAATGGCAAAAAAGGACTTCCGGTCCCAGCCTTCCACACGGACCATCAGGGCATAGCGGTCTTTCCATTTGATGGCACCGGCATTGAAGACCCCATTGATGCCGAACCGTTCCATCAGGTAGGGGTTCGAGAGCTCGTCCAGGTCATAGCGCCAGAAAAGGGGGGTATGGGCCGCGGTCAGTATCGGACTTTTGTAACGAAGGAAAATACCGTTACCCGGTACCAGCGGCTCATTGGGTCTCCGGATAAGTTCGGAGTATTGTTTATTGAGCTGCGCCATTCTCTCTTTAAAATGATGATTCATCATGTGGTCATTTTAGTATGGTGTATTCAATAATCTTTAAGCCTGTTCCACCAGGTCTTTTTTAGAATGAGTGCGATCGCCAGCAGCAGGATCACGTTCAGCAACAGTGACAGTTTTTGTCCCAGCACGATATACATGGGAAGCAGGGTCAGACATAGCTGGCCGATGATGCCCAATGCGACATTGAACATGTCGCGTTTGAAATTCCGGTTGCCGCTGAAAGCTGGATCTTCCTTCAGCACCAGGCGGTGAACGGTTCCCCAGCATCCCCATGGCCGCACGGTACGGTAAAAGCTCTTCAGGACCTCCGGATCGGTTGGCGGGCAGCTATATGACCCGATGATCGAACCGGCCACCGACAGCAAAAAGATCACCGGCCAGTAATACAGATCGAGTCCATGCAGTACTCCTTTATATTTCAGGAACGCGAGGGCGATGGCCGGAAGGATGCCCCCCAGCATTCCCCAGAAATAGCCGCCTGCATTGAATCGCCACCAATGCCACTTCAGGAGATTGGCCGCGGCGTATCCTCCCCAGAGGCCGGATACGATCCACTGCAGGATCGTATTGACATCTTCTACGAATAGCCCCAACCCGATCCCTATGACGACGACGACGATACCCACCAGGTAGTTCATCGAAATGGTTTGGCGGTTGGAAGCCGACGGGTTGATATATTTCAGATAAACATCGTTGACAAAGTAGGCCTGTGCCGCATTGAGCGTGCCTGCAAAAGTGCCCATGAAGGCGCCCAGCAAACCGGTGAGCACCAGTCCCATGAGACCCACCGGCAGGAATGCGTTGATGGTAGCCGGCAATATCTTTTCGAAATCGGTACCTCCCGGCGTCGCGAGTTCGCCGCTGATGTTGTTGAAATAGATAAGCCCCAGCACAGTGAGGCCGATGATCATGGAATACCGTATGGGGAGGAGAATAATGGATACGAACCCGCTCATCTTGCTGGCTTCCCCGGGACTGCGGGTACTCAGTACTTTTTGCATGTCATAGTTCGGCGCCGGACCGGCCAGACTGGCCGCGATCCCTTTGAACAGCATCATCATGAAGAAAAGGCCGAAAGGGGAAAACCCATCGCTGCTTATCTTCCCCCCGACATCCTCCACGATGCCCTTCCAGTGGAGATCGAGCCGCCATCCGAAAAAGGGATTGAGCCAGCCTTTGGGAATCGGAAGGCCATTTGCGTGTTCGTGAAGACGAAGCATGGCGATAATGGCAACGCTGATACATGCGACGGTCATGATCGCATATTTGATGACATCACCCAGAACGATGCTATGCATCCCGCCAAGAATGGCATAAAAGACGGCGAACAAGGTAAAAACGATGCCGTACAGATCGGGCACATAGGCGGGAGAAACATGGAACGGAATATACTGCCGGACTGCCTCCCAGGGAATGAAGATCTGCATGAACTTGCCCAGACCTACGAAGCCATACGCGAGGAATCCCAGACAGCTCAGCAAGGCGAAGGCAACAACGATATTGTGGGAAGAACGGACCCAGGGGCCGGTTTGTCCGAAACGCGTAGCCATCCATTCCGCGCCGGTGGTAGCGTTGGACCGTCGTAGCCAACGGGCGAGATAGACCATCAGGAACACCTGGTTGAACACCGGCCACAGCCACGGTATCCAGATACTCTTCATGCCATATACGAAACAAAGGCTCACCATCCACATCGTGCCCGAAATATCGAACATATCCGAAGCATCGCTGAGCCCCAGCATATACCAGGGAAGTGACTTTCCACCCAACAGGTAATTCACCTTGTTCTTTGAGGCCTTTTTACGCAACCTTATTCCAATGACCACCATAGTCACCAGGTAGGCAATGATAATGGCAAGATCCGGTAGCTGTAATTTCATTCAGGTAAAATAGCAATTTCCCCCCATTGGGCGGCGTGACGGGCCGCCGGCGCGGGTTTCGAAGGTAGGGGTCCAACCGTTTACTATTCTACTACTATTTTATCCCAAAATTTCATTTTTCGTTCACGTTTGATCATCGCTCCGTCATACAAGAATGATAGATAATCACTTATCAAATTAACTTGAATAGACCATCTGAATATACTTTTTTATCCCGTTTTTGTCTTACCTTAACCTTCGCCTTAACTAACGCTATTGCAATATGAGTACGAATATCATTCGTGAGATCACGCCATTGACCCAAAACGATTGTTTCACCATTTTTTCGCGGGTCAAAAAGGAGTTTACCTTTCCCCTTCATTATCATGACGAGCTGGAATTGAATCTGATCCTGAATGCAAAGGGTGCCAGACGGATCGTCGGGGACCATATCGATACCATCGACGATGTCGAGCTGGTGCTGGTGGGCCCCAACCTTTATCATGCCTGGTTTACACATCAGTGTAAAAGCGAGGAGATCAAGGAGGTGACGATCCAATGGCATAAAGATCTTTTCGAAGAAAAGCTGCTTCGGCGTAATCAGCTGGCTTTTATCCGCAACATGATGGACCGGTCACAGAAAGGGATCCTTTTCTCGCGTGAGACGACCGCCGGTCTTGTGCCCCGTATCCTTTCGCTCAATCAGAAAAATGGTTTCGATTCTGTCCTGGAGCTTTTGTCGATACTTCATGATCTCTCTACTTCCCGGAATATGCGGACCTTGTCGGATGCCTCGTTCACGAATCAGCATTTCACTTACAACAGCCGCCGTATCGAAAAGGCATTCGAATACATGAACAACAACTATGATAAGTCGATAACGCTGGGAGAGGTGGCCAGGCTGGTGAGTATGACGGAAGTGTCGTTCAGCCGGTTTATCAAAAAAAGAACGGGCAATACGTTCATAGATAGCCTGAATGAAATAAGGCTGGGGCATGCGTCGCGGATGCTGATCGATACGACGCATTCCATTTCGGAGATCTCCTATCACTGCGGGTTCAACAATATCTCCAACTTCAACCGCATTTTCAAGAAGAAAAAGACTTGTACGCCGAAAGAGTTCCGGGAGAGTTTCAATTCGGGAACGCGGGTATTCATTTAGCGTTACGCCTGCTCGACGAGCTCGCGGTCCGGGATCGACCGGTCCGTGAGCGCCACCTTGCCCCTGTCCTTCCGGACAACGCGGGAGAACAACGATATTTCCTTATCGAACAGGAAGCGGAAGAACAACAGGGTCCATGACTTATGCGATTGCAGATTATCGTAGAAACCAGGCGCTGTCTTCTTGATAAGGGGCAGCCGGTTCCAGGGGATCGAAGGGAAATCGTGGTGTTCGTTGTGATATCCGACGTTGAAAGAGACGGTATTCAATACGCCGTAGTAGCTGAAGGTCTCCTGTTGATCGTCATGAGTGAGGTAATGCTCCTGCACCCAACGGGCGCCCAGGGGGTGAAGCCCAACCGAAAAAAAGAAGCTGAGCAGCAGGTATGCGATGGCTTTCGGACCAAAAGCGATCCAGATGCCGGTGATGAAGGCAGCTTCCGCCACCCAGTTGAGCGCCACCCATTTGTCGAATGGCTTGACCTCGCGTATGCGGGAGATGCGGAATACCTGGAAAAGCGGATAGAACAACAGCCAGATGACCTTTCCGATAAAAAAGTTATTGATCAGCCGCGCCTCCCAGCGATTGGGCAGGTCCGCATCGAGCTCATGTATTCCCTGAAAAGAATGATGTTTGATATGATAGCGCTCGAATGATACCGAGCTGGGGAACAGCTGCGGGAGGTTGGCGAGGATGCCGGCAAGCCGGTTTGCCGCCCGGTTCTTGAACAATAAATGGTGCGCGCACTCGTGGATCATCACGAACAGGGAATGATCCGCAAAGGCGCCCAGCAGATAGGCTGCACCGACAATGATCCACCATGAGCGATCCTTTACGAGCCAGGCAAGGAGCACCTGAAAAAGGACCAGGCCCAAAACGGCGAAGATGGTGTATTTGTTCTTCCCGATGAGTTTTCTCATTTCCGGATGCTGTTTCAGGATCTGCCTGGTACGGATCCGATGGGGTTCCACGTCAACGGAATAAACAAAGTCGGTTCTTTTTGACATAGCGCCTGTTAGAAATTATAGTTAGCCGGTGAAGATACTAAAAAGAACGGGTTCTCAGGATTTCGTGTTGCCTCGTAACCAGAATTTTAGGATTTTCTCTCGAGCGCATACCGCAGGAAAAATGCAGTATTCGTCCAAAATACCCTTAGCGGGTAGCCCGATTGACCGCAGCGGCGTTGCATGGGCAATGAAAAACCAGGGATTTTTAAGTGATTTCCCAAGGTTTTTTTGAGGTTAGTTCCTAAAGTATGAACAACCTGAAATCATTTATGGCAAATGCCGTCCGGCCGACGTAATTTTGGCTTTTCATAGGATAAGGTTTAATGGTTAAAAGAACTTTGATTAGTACATCCCCGGTATTCCTACCGGGGATTTTTTTGTCCCTACTTCTTCCCTACCGGCACCTTCGCGGCGTCTTCCCGAAACAACCGATACTTAACGATGAAAGCCGCTACGCCGATGCTGTTGAGAAAACGGGCGGGGTCGCGTCCTCTTCACCCAATAGTCCTGCGCTTGTTCGGGTTCGTTACGACGGCTCTCGAATCCGGATGCGACGATTTGCCCAATGCTCGGGTGAAATAAAATGCAACGGCGTAACAAGCTAACACCCATAGGTTTTCAAATCTTGCCGCTGGTGGGGTCCGGAAGCCGTTCGTCAGTCAAAAACCGCCGCCGATCACCGATATTTGTCATTCAACCACCTATTTTGCCGCTTATCACAGGAGGGGAGCCGTCATTACATAAAACGAGCCGCTCCTACCGGATATACTAACAGGGAAGCACAAACCCGTATTAACTTTACTTCATCAAAACAAACGGAGCCAGCCTCCCCTGTAAAATGAAATTTCTTCCACATAGCTGATGCGTTCTGACGGAAAACCTTTTTTTCCGCTAAACTTCCCACTAATAACATAACGAGAGTCAAGCCAAGCTTGAAAAAAACATGAAAAAGCTCATCGGGGTGGCAGCCATCCTGTTCACCCTTCTCATATCCATTATTTACCGTCAACTGACGGCCCGCCCTGCTAAAGACAGGCCAGCAAAGGCTTGTATCCGCGCAAAGAATTGCGTTCGGTCCGGCTGGCGGGAGGGGATGATGCTGTCCCGCCTGCTCCTCCAATAATCCGCATTTTTTAACCATCTAAAACTATAGCTATGGCCAACATTGGCAAAAGGATCCTGTCGGTCTTCGTTGATAACGGTGACGAACAACCGAATTACAGGGCGGAGGAGACCGCGAATACAGCCGCGGCGGCCGCTTCCTTACCGAACCAACCTCCGCTTGCCGGGAGTGCAGGCGACGGACCGGGCGATCAGCGGTTTACCGCCCATTTCGACAAGCTGTTCACCGATGCGAATATCCCCGGACCGGATTATTATGAATTCGCCCGGATGATCGTCGCCATGCAGGTGATACCCGACGAGCGGTCGAGATATGTAGCCGCGTTCGCCGGATTGCAGGCGCAAGGTCTCGACAAAGACAAGCTCCTCTCGACTGCCGGCGAATACCTGCGTGTCCTCGGCGAGGATGCCGGGTCCTTTCAAAAAACGGTGGACTCGGCCCTGCAGGAAAAAGTGCAGAACAGGTCCGCCGAAGCCGAAGAAAAGAACCGCCGGATCCAGGAGCTCTCACAACAGATACTCGAACTGCAAAAACAGATCGGCACGATGCAGAAGGATATCCGGGAGAACCAGGAAAAACTGGAGGGCAGCCGCACCGCTTACACTGCCGAATGCGAACGCCGGCGGCAGCAGATAGAGAAAGATATCGAAAAGATCAACCATTATTTATCATAATTAAGACTCAAACGACCATGAACACGCTGATTCAAAAAACAAAAACACCCGGGTGGTTCAGCGAACCGAAAAATGTCGCTACGACCGTCGTGGGCCTGGCCCTGCTGGCCGGACTCACCTACGGGTTTATGACCTATGTATTGCCCTGGCTGGTAAAGGTGACGTGGAACCTCGTCAACCTGGTGATCGGCGGCATCGTATGCGGCTTCCTGCTTTTAACCATTTCCAACCGGAAGTTCTGGCGCGCGCTGAAATACCTTTCGGAGTTTGTGGCAAATTACTCCATCGGGCTGGCCATCGAGCTTAACCCTTTCAGTATCCTGCAAACCAAGATCGAGCAGGGTTATAAGGACAGGAACATCCTGTACAAACAGTCGGCAAGATTGAAGGGAAAGCAAAGCGAGCTTATGGATAAGCTCGGCGAAAAAGAAAAAGAGCTGCAGCTGAACATCCAAAAGGTGAAGATCCTGCAATCCGAGAGCGGCTCTTCCCGCCAGGTCAGCCTCTATACCAACAACGTCATGCGTTGCCGTGAGTATATCGATAACGTGACCCCGATAGTAGGCGACCTCAACAAGCTGATAAAGTTTGCCGACGCCGCTTATGAAGAAAGCGGGATCATGCTCGAGGACGCAAAGCTCGATCTGGAGGCCAAGAAGGACCTCTATTATTCCGTCACCACCGGACTCTCCGCAGTGACGAGTGCGATGAAGGCCTTCAAGGGCGACGACGAACTGAACCGGGATGCCGAAAAGGCCTTGGCGTTGCTGAAGGTCCGCATCGGCGAAAAGATCGGGCACATTAAATCGGCCATCGATGTCACTTCCCGATTCATGGACGACCAGGTATTGGAAGACAAGGCCAAATCCGCGCAGGCGATCGACCTCATCAACCGGTTCGATCTGGGCAAGGATTTCCATTACGCCGGGTCGGCCCTGGCCGGAAGCGGGGACAAAGGAAGGTTGAAAGACGTGACCGTGCCCGATCGCTTCAAGGGATTATTGGATTAAACCATTTTTTAACCTTAAAAATTCAAGTATATGTCAGTCAAATTGAAACCCGCCGGAAAATTTTTAGTCATCGCCATCATCGTAACGGGAGGCATCCTCTCCGTAAAATGGTACCAGGGCCGGCCCAAAGATGCGGGCAAGGCCGTGGAAGTAGGCAAGGTCGCGCTTCCCGATGCCCCCGAGGCTTCGTTGAATGCACACGCCATTCTTTTACCCCTCCCGTCTTCCACGGAAGCCGTGAATGGGGGAACCAGGATCACCTGGGAACGCATGGCCTGGAATTCTCAATTCTCGGGTATGTATGCCAATGGCGGCGTACGGACCACGAAGGGATCTCTGTTCGATAAGGCCAACCTGGATATCACTTATATCCGTCAGGACGATTGCAACAAGCAGATGGCCGATCTCGTGAAGTTCGCCGGTGAGTTCAGGACCAACCCGAATACGCCGGGCGTGCTGATCACCTTTATGGGCGATGGGATGCCGGCCTTTATGACGGCCCTGTCGAAAGAGCTGGAACCTCTGGGTCCCGAATATCAGCCCATCATTCTGCCGATAGCACATGGTAAATCTTATGGGGAAGACCAGATCATGGGACCGCCCTCGTGGAAACAGGACCCTCATAATGCCGTGGGTAAATGCGTAGCCGGTGTGCTCCGCGACGGTGACGTCAATATCCTTCTGAAATGGGCAGGTGACAATGGCATCAAGGTTAACCCGGATGAGACCACCTATGACGCCGACGCGATCAACCTGATCGCCGCCAGCGATTTTTTGGATGCACCGACCAAATATATAAGCGGCTATACGGAAAGCAGGAAGATTATCGTCAACGGCCGGACTACGGGGAGAGACACCGCGCTTGGTGTGGATGCCGTCGCGACGTGGACGCCGGGCGACGTGAATGTGGCGACCAAAAAGGGCGGATTGGTGACCATTGCCAGTACACGGCAATATGCGTCGCAGATGCCGAACCAGACGATTGCCATCAAGAAGTGGGCCTATGATCACCGTACCGATATCGAGAACATGATCATCGCCCTCGCGCAGGCCGGCGACCAGGTGAAATCTTTCACCGAAGCTAAAAAGTTTGCTGCGCAGGTCAGTACCGCGGTCTACCAGGAGCAGAACGCGGATTACTGGCTGAAATACTACAATGGCGTCGAAGAGCAGGATATACAGGGTATGAAGGTGAACCTGGGCGGGTCCGCGGTGTTCAATCTCGCCGACATGGCCAATACCTATGGGTTGGGCAGCGATAAGGTCGACCGCTATAAAGCCGTCTACAATACGTTCGGCAACCTGATGGTAAAGATGTACCCCGCCCTCATGCCCAGCTTCATTCCCTATGAAAAGGCAGTGGACAAATCTTTCCTGCTCAGTGTGATCTCCAATCACCCCGATCTGCTGGAAGGGAAGGCTCTCGAAACCCAGTATGCGTCGCAGATCACGGCGCGGGTGTCTTC
>DASYSV010000456.1:0-7339 GCA_036010185.1 Puia sp. | reverse complement strand
AACTCGTCCTTACGCAAAACACCGTTGTCGACGAAGATGCCATGGAGCCGCGAACCGATAGCTTTATGGATCAGTGTGGCGGCCACAGTGGAATCCACGCCGCCGCTGAGTGCCATGATCACCTGCCGGTCGCCGATCCGGCGTTTCAGCTCCGCTACGGTATCGCTGATAAAATGGGCCGGCGTCCAGTCCTGCTTGCATCCACAAACGTTCACAAGGAAATTCCGAATGATCTTTTTGCCCTCGATAGAGTGATAGACTTCCGGATGGAATTGAAGACAGTATAACGGATGCGTGCCCCCGTTGGCGCCCCCCTCGCCCCCCACGCCTCCATTGGCACTCCCCTCTGCAGGGAGTCCGTCCGACATCCGGAAGGCCGCATAAGGGATATTCTCCGTATTGGCCAGCACCTCGAATTGCGCGGGCAGGTCGAGTATCGTATCTGCATGGCTCATCCACACCTGCGAAAGCTCACTGACATCCTGTAGTATGGCGCCGTCCTTTTGTTTGTGGAGCAAGGCCCGTCCATATTCCCGCTTGTTAGAGTTGGCTACGCGACCACCGAATTGTTTGGCCGTCAGCTGGGCTCCGTAACAGACCCCCAGCACCGGCAACTGTGCGTGCAGTGCCGCAATATCCACCTCCGGGGCGCCCTTGTCGTTCACCGAAAATGGCGAACCCGACAGGATGATGCCTTTCAGCGACGGGTCGAAATCGATTTTTTTGGAAAAAGGAGTGATCTCGCAGTACACATTAGCTTCACGTACAGCCCTGGCGATCAATTGGGTATACTGAGAGCCGAAGTCCAGAATTAGGATCTTTTCCGTCATAGATCACGCGAAGGTAAAAAAAATCCCCCAATGGGTGCCCCGATGGCGGTGGGTCCTTTATTTTTGTGTATAACCTAAAACCAACATCATGAGAAAAGTATCCCAATACGCCCTTATCCTCCTGTCCTGCACCCTTTTGCTCTTAAGTTGCGACGACTACTCGGGCAAACGCGTCCACGGCAACGGCAATGTCAGGACCGAAGACCGCAGTGTCGGCAATTTCAAGAACGTCGATGTCAGCGGCGCGGCGACGGTGCTGGTTACCCAGGGCGAAAAATGTTCCATCCGGATCGAAGCCGATGACAACCTGATGCAATACATAGAGGTGCAGCAGACGGGGGATAAGATCACTATCCGCGAACGGCCCGGTTTCCATATCCTTCCCGCTAACAGGGATCGTATCAAAGTATATGTGACGGCTCCCGTTTATAATGACATCGAAGCCTCCGGCGCCTGCGATATCATCGGTCAGAACAAGATATCCAACAGCGAAAATCTTTCCGTCCATGTCAGCGGGGCAGGAGATATCCGTATGGAGCTCGAAGCGCCCCGTCTCGATGCCGAAGTCTCCGGCAGCGGCTCCATCTTTCTGAAAGGACAAACCAAGGACGTTAGCATCGATCTCACCGGCGCTGGAGACGCCCATTGTTACGATCTGCAGGCAGAGAATACGAAGGTGGCAGTCACCGGGGCCGGCTCGGCCGAGGTTTATGCCAGCGTAAAACTGGATGCCGAGGTCAGCGGAGTGGGAAGCGTCAGTTATAAAGGTCATGCCAGCGAAGTCAACCAGCAAGTGAGCGGCGCGGGAAGTGTCCGCAAGGCAGATTAAGACCGTGTTAACGTTCTTTTGCCGACATTGGGGCATGAACCTCCGGTTCCTGCCCTTTCTTTTATTTCTTCATCTGGCTGCCCGGGCGCAAAAGACGCCCACCGGCCCGGACCTGCCAAGCCCCGAAGCATTCGTAAACGCTATAGCCCCGACCCTCGTAGACAGCGGGCTCGATCATTATTACCTCGTAGCCGGAACAGACTCCTGCCGTTTCCTGAAATACAACTATGACGAGTGGGTCAAATACCACCTCGTCGAACCGGTGCCTTTCCAGGAGCTGAACGATCTCGCCGAAAAAGTTTATCTCTCCCGCTATCCATATTTCTGGAAACAGGCCCACCTGCATAAAGCCATTTGCATCACAAGCCACCAGGCCGATTCGATCCTCAACGCCCAAAAAAATTTCGTCTATTCCTTCTCGCTACCCCAAATCACCGACGATGGACAATACGCGGTCATAGATCTCAACCTGGTCTGCGGCGACCGCTGCGGGAAAGGCGTCACCTGCATCTTCCGGCTGACCGCCCGCGGCGACTGGAAACTGGTCGGCGAAAATACCAATTGGGAATATCACTAAACGCCCCTTCGCCGCCCTCACATATCCACATACCGCACCCTTATCCAGATATTCCGGTTCCTGCCCTTGTCATCCGTACAGGATATCTTGACCGGCCCCTCCGTCGGAACAAAGAACTGTTTTGTTCCCGCATCCGACGCTTTGAAAAACTGGTCATTGATATACCAGTACACCTTCCCCACATCGTTTCCTACCTTACACCGCAATTGCACGGGCTCGGGGTCCTTTCGGTTGATGAGATATTCGCTGCCATTGGTCGGCGAGACCACCACCGGCCCTCCGTCATGGAACATTTTCTCGCACATCGGGTTATGCGGAGGGATCGGCACATAAGCGATCCTGTTGAGCTCAAAGTAGTCCTTCATTTCCGGGGGAACTATCTTGTATATCTTCTTCTTATACCCGGCCTCCGGCAAACACACCCGGCAATACGATATCTTCTCATCCGCCGACACGAATACCTCCTGCAGATTGTCGCATTTCTTCGATGGCGACACCAGCGGAATGAAAAGATCCGTCACGACATGATCGCAAAGATCACCCGGGGGCAGACCCGTTTCCGTGCATACCTTGCGGATATCGCAGTCCTCAGGCTGTCGAAACCAGGGTCCGTCATCGTCATAATCGATTGTATTGAAAACGGTGAATAAGAGCGGCGTCGCTATGTTCGCGCCGCTGAGCTCCGGAATGCCGACCCCCGAAAAATTCCCCACCCAGATACCCACCGTATACTTTTGGTTATACCCGATGCTCCAGGCATCCCGCCTCCCATAGGACGTGCCCGTCTTCCAGGCGACTTTTGGCAAATGTACCGTCGTCTGCCAATTTACCGGGAAATCCGGACGGTTCACCTTCGACAGGATATCGCTGATCATATACGTTGCCGCCGGGCTCAGGAGCCGTCTTCCGCCGGCTGAATCCGGGGCGTCCGGCGTCCGGTACGCATTTCGAAACGCCATCGGCGCGGTACTGCTGTCATCCGTCGTATACACCGGCCGGACCCATCTTCCCCCATTGGCAAACAACGAATACATCCCCGTCAGCTCTTCCAGCGTTGCACCGCATCCCCCCAGGATCATCGACAATCCCAGTTTCCTCCTGTCTTTGTCCACCTGTCTGAACCCGCACATCGACAACTTCCTGATCAGCACATCGGGTCCCAGCGCTTTCAGACTCCTTACCGCGGGGATGTTCAGCGAATGGCCGAGCGCATATTCCATGGTGACATATCCGTTGAAAGTCCGGTCATAATTCTCCGGCACATAGCCGTCATAGTTTACGGGCACGTCCATGATCGTCATCTTCGGTGTCAGCAGTCCCGCATCGATGCACAACCCATATAACAACGGTTTCAGCGTGCTGCCCGGCTGCCGGACCGCCGCCGCCCCATTCACCTGTCCCCCGTCTGTGGAATCATGGAAATCGGCACTGCCCACATAGCTGACCACCCGGTGGGTCTTGTTATCGATGACGATCACCGCCGCATTGCGAATATTTTTCAGCGTGAGCGTGCGCGAATAGTCCTTCACCAGCTTCTCTATCTTCAGCTGCATATTCAGATCGATCGTCGTATGGACGATATCCCGGCCGCCGCTGCGTTTCAGCTTCAGCGCCAGCTGCGGCACCAATTGCGCCACCGCCCTACGTCTTGCCGTGAGCGGCTCCGCCAGCGCATCCTCGATCTCCTTTGGCGTAAAGACCTTTTCTTTGGCCCATCGGTGAAGCCACTTATTCCTCTCCGCCACGATCCAATCGTTGTGCTTCCCCATGACGAGGGTCGACGGACGATTAGGGATCACCGACAGGGCCGTGATCTCCGCCAGCGACAAATGGTCCGGGTTCTTGCCGAAATAAAGGATCGATGCCGACTTCACCCCCTGGATATTTCCGCCGTAAGGGACCTTGTTCAGGTACAGCTGGAGGATCTCACTCTTACTGTATTTCCATTCCAGTTGGAAGGCACGGAAGACCTCCACCAGTTTGTTCCAATAGGTGCGTCGCTTGGGCTCGAGCTCACGCGCCACCTGCATGGTGATCGTACTCGCGCCGGACGTACGATGAAGGGTCAGGATATTCCGCCCCAGGGCGCGCAGCATTGCCAGGGGATTCACCCCGGGGTGATAATAGAAATATTTGTCCTCTTTCTCGATGATGGTTTTCCGTAAGAGCGGAGATATCTCCGATAGGTCCGTCTTCATCCGCCATTGCTGATCGTGTGTCAGGAAGGCATGGATCACCTCGCCCTTATTATCCGTCACGATCGTCGAATATTCGATCTTGTCTGGCAGGGGGAACACCCAATTCAGGATCAGGAACAACAGGAATAACCCCGCCGCCCCGGCGAAAACCCGTTTTCCCCATATTAACATTTTCTTATTACTGAACCTCTTGACAAACCCCGGTTTCATATCGTAATTTCAAGTCCTAAATCAGCGGGCGCCGTCCCGCCACTGTATGCCCCCCTCCATTCCTCCTTAGCGCTCACACTAATTTCCTTCTTTATTCGTTAGCGTGCAAAAACCCGCCGCTTGATTTTGATTGTCCTTTTTGTATATTAACATCGTATTATAAAAAGCCTTCAACCTGACCTCTTATGCCTAATCGTACAGGCCTAACCGCCTTTTTGTTGCTTGCAACCCTGTCCATCCTTTCCTGTAACCGCAGCGCCGTCAGCCTCGACTATACCAACGCCAAAGATGAAGTACCGGCACTGGGTAACCTGACCTTCCGGTTTGACCAATCCCTTGTCTCCGACTCGCTCGTCGATCAATGGGATTCCACCGAATACGTCGATTTCGAACCCCGGATACCGGGCCGGTTCCGATGGGAACATCCTGACGAGCTCGTCTTCTCGCCGGCCCAGCCTCTCGCGCCTGCCACCAACTACAAGGCGACGATCAAAAACGCCGTCCTGCAGCACAGCAAATTCGGTCGCATCACGGGCAATACCGATCTCGCCTTTCATACCCCGGACCTCCGCGTGGATAACGTCATTGCCACCTGGGTATTGCAGGACGTAAACAGCACCTCCGCCATCCCGCAGGTAGAGCTCCAGTTCAACTATCCGGTGAACCCCAATTCACTAAAGGAACGGCTGAGCATCCTCGTGGGTGACCAGCCGGTTACCTATGCCCTCCAGACGCTGTCCGCCTCGGACCGCGTGTCGTTGCGGCTGCTCAATCTGAAAATGGAAGACAAAACGCTCGAAGCGAGGCTCGCCATTGAGAAAGGCCTTCTGCCCGAAGGCGGTACCAATAGCCTGGCGGCCCGGATCGAGCTCAATACGGCCATTCCCTCGCCCTATGTCCTGACGATCGGCGATGTCAACACCGAACACGACGGGACCACCGGCTCCATCCGCGTTTTGACCAGCCAGCAGATCGTCCCCGCGGGCCTCACGGACGCGATCTCGCTCAGCCCGGCCGTCAAATTCACCGCGCAGGTGACGGAAACAGGCTTTATGATCAGCAGTGACAATTTCGATCAGTCCAAGAGTTATACGCTCACGCTTGGCAAGGGCATCCATGGCCGCATCGGCGGCGTCCTCCACGAAGAATATACCACCAATATCACCTTCGGTCAGCTGGAGCCCGCGATCAGCTTCGTCAACGATAAAGGAGTCTATCTCTCCGGGAAAGGCGCCAAAAATATCGAGGTAAAGATCATCAACGTGCCGCGCATCAAGGTCGTCGTTTCCAAGATCTATGAGAACAACCTGCTCGCGGCGCCGGGAAGCGGCTATCGCCCCCGGGAGACCACCCGTAATTCGGAGGTGCGGACCGTCAGCGGATCCGAAGGGGAAGGGGAGGATGAGCCGGCAGAGAACAGCTCCTCCGACGATCTTACCATCGGCGATGTCATCTACGAGCAGGAGATGGATACCCGCTTGCTTCCACGCAGCAGTACCAGCAACATCAACCGGATCCTCAATCTCAATATCACCGATAAGCTGCCGGAATTCAAAGGCATCTACCATGTCATGATCCGCAGTACGAAGAATTATTGGGTCCGTGACAGCCGGTTTGTCTCGCTGTCCGATATCGGGATGATCGCAAAAGAGGGGAAAGACAAAATACTTGTCTTCACCAACTCCATCAAAACGGCTACTCCGATGACGGGCGTCACGGTCCAGGCCTATGGCGCCAACAACCAGCTGCTGGGCGCCGGGAATACCAATTCCGACGGCGTCGCCGAGATCGCGTTTACACGAAAAGAATTTGCCGGCTTCCGGCCCGCAATGCTCATCGCCCGGTCGGCGGACGATTTCAACTACCTGCCCTTCGGGACCACCCGCATCAATACCTCGCGTTTCGAAGTAGGCGGAAAACATACCAACCCTTCCGGTCTCGATGCCTTTATCTATCCCGAACGCGATATCTATAGGCCGGGTGAAAAGGTAAATTTCTCGGTGATCCTCCGCGACGGCCATTGGAAGTCCCCCGGCGAATTACCGGTCGTGCTCAAATTCCTGTTGCCCAATGGCAAGGAGCTCCGCACCTTCCGCAAGACCTCCAACGCACAGGGCTCGCTCGAAGGAAGTGTCGATATTGCCGGCACCGCCATCACCGGTAGCTATTCACTCGAAGTCTACACCTCCAATGACATCCTGCTGGCGACGCAACCATTCCGGATCGAGGAGTTCATGCCCGATCGTATCAAGGTGACCGCGCAGCTGAATAAAACCTTGTTGGAAACCGGCGATGCGGCCAGGCTGGATATCCATGCCGTCAACTTTTTCGGTCCGCCCGCCGCCAACCGCAACTATGAATGCGAGATCCAGGTTCACCAGCTGAACTTCCGTCCGAAGAACTATCCCGATTATAATTTCTACCTGTCCGGTCAGAGCTCGACCTTCGATAAGAATGTCCGCCAGGGAAAAACCGACGACCAGGGGAATGCCGCGGAAAAATATGAGGTACCCGATATCTTCAAAAATATCGGTCAGCTGCAGGCGAGTTTCTTTACAACCGTTTTTGACGAGACGGGACGGCCGGTGAGCCGCAGGACGGCCATCGACATCTATACCCAACCGGTATTTTTCGGGGTCGCGGAAGACGGCTACCTGTTTTATGCCTTGAACCAGCCCATCAACTTCCCGCTGAT
>DASYSV010000445.1:0-8643 GCA_036010185.1 Puia sp. | reverse complement strand
GAGATCAGTTTCGTCGATCATCTCGAGGAATCCGAACTTCGCCGGCCGGATCTCCAGGGGCCCGTCACCCCGCTGGTCATCCAATGCATCGAACAGCTGATCCAGTATTTTCAGGGCCAGCGCCGCGTCTTCGATCTCCCGATCTCACAGGACGGCACGTCTTTCCAGCAACGGGTATGGAACGAGCTCATGGCTATCCCGTTTGGCAAGACGCTCAGCTATCTCGAGCTATCGCGCCGGCTCGGCGATACCAAGGCCATACGCGCGGCCGCCTCAGCCAACGGACGGAACAATGTCGTCATCGTAGTCCCCTGTCATCGCGTCATCGGGTCTAAAAGGGATCTGGTGGGTTATGGCGGTGGTCTTTGGAGAAAGAAATGGCTGCTCGAGCATGAGAATAAGATCATGTACGGCGTGCAGACGTTATTCTGACCGGGCACCGTGGTGCGGGCAGGTTTAATTTACCAGCTGATTCGCGTACCGGCGTAAAGTAATCTCCGAAGCCTTCGCCGCATAGCTCACATTGACCAGCAGGAATCCCGCATTCTCGAAGCTTTGCTGGGCATTCTTCACATCCACGATCGTGGCCTGTTTGAGCTGGAACCGCTGCATCACCAGATCGAGCAGCTTACGCGAAAGGTCATATGTGGCCTGCGCCGTCGCCACCTGACGGAGGTTGCTTGTATAGGCCTGGTAGCTCTTGACCGCGGCGGAAGTGTAGCCCAATACCAGGGTATCCCGGACCGCCCGGGCATTCTTAATATTGATACCGGCTACCTGTTGTTGTTTCTTATAGATATTCCCGTTGAAGATCGGTATGCCCAGCGTCACGCCGACATAGGGCCCGTAATTCAGGCTGAACAGCGGGCTGTATTGCGAAGCGCTCGAATTATTCGTGCGGCTGTAGTTGTAGCCTCCGTTCACGGTCAGCGAAGGATAACGCAATGCGCTCACCTGATTTTCGATATACTGGTTCACCGTGATCTGCAAATTGGCGGCAATGACGTCCGGGTTGGCGTCCCGAACGGCGCTGAGGATCGTCGGCAGCTGGATGTCGCGGTCGATCAGGATCGTATCCTCGATGACGATGGCCGAATCAGGGTTCAGCGTCATCAGTGTTAGCAGATCGGTCTTGTCCTGGTCGATGACCAGCTGCTGCGCCTGGAGGTTCTGTACCTGTGTGTTCAGATCGACCTGCGACTGAAAAAGGTCCGCGTTGTTGGCCAGACCCACGCTCTGCTGCGCCTGTACGATCGCGAGCTGTTGTTTCTGCGCGTCGATGGAGGCCTGCAGGGTCTTCGCATAGCTCTGCTGCCGTACGACGTCATAATATTTCAGCAATACGTTGTTGACCAGTATCAGCGCCCGCGAGCTCAGCACCTGCCGCGTTTGGGCTTCGACGGTATTCAGCTGCCGTTTGGCATTGATCACCCGCTGGCCGTTGTAGAGCAGCATATAACCGTTGACGCCGCCCGACAGATTGTTGGAAAAGGCGTTGTTGCTGGCCTTGTTACTCGCGGCATTGGAATACACCTGCCTGAAGCTGGGTGAATTCTCCTGGTCGGATATCGTACCGGTCACTACGGGCAGTCCTCCGGCGATGCCATAGCTGTTGTTGATCGAGGCGATCGCGACGGCGTTCCTGGCCAGCTCGATGCCCAGGTTGTTCTTCAGCGCGATACGGACCGCTTCGTCGCGAGTCAGTGGTTGTGCCTGCAGGATCATGGTCGACAGCGTCAACGCCGTCCAAACCGAATATAGTTTTCTCATATTTGTTCTATCGGTTCGCTCTCTTGCAATTCCTCTACCGGTGAGGTCGGGTGGTTCTTATGTCGGCCCGAAATGAAGGTATACACGGCCGGAATTACGAATAAGGTCAGGATCAGCGAGAACAGGATCCCACCCACCACTACGATACCCAAAGGGATACGGCTGGAAGCCGCCGCCCCGAGACTGAGCGCAATGGGCAGGGCCCCGAGCGAGGTCGCCAGCGAAGTCATCAGGATAGGCCTCAGCCGATGCGACGCCGCCTCGATCACTGCCTCGCGTTTTGGCATGCCTTTCTCCCGCTTCTGATTCGTGAACTCCACGATCAGGATGCCATTCTTCGTCACAAGTCCGATCAGCATGATCATCCCGATCTCCGAAAAGATATTCAGCGTTTGATGAAAGACCCAAAGACTGAGTAACGCACCGGCCAGCGCCAGGGGGACGGTCAGCATGATCACGAGCGGGTCCCTGAAGCTTTCGAACTGCGCGGACAGCACCAGGTAGATAAGCACCAGCGCCAGCACAAACGCAAAAATGATATTCGAAGAACTTTCCGCATAGTCGCGCGAGGCTCCCGACAGGGCCGTCTGGAAACTGGCATCGAGGAGCTTGTCGGCGATCCGTTGCATGGTCTTGATACCGTCCCCCACGGTCTTTCCCTCCGCCAGCGAAGCCGAAATGGTCGCTGCCTTATAGCGGTTGAAATGGTACAGTGTCGACGGACTGCTGTTTGACTCGACATGCAGGACAGCGCTCAGCGGTATCGGGTCGCCGTTCTTATTGCGCACATATATCTTGCTGATGTCGGCCGGCTCGTTCCGGTCCTGTCGCTCCACTTGCGCAATGACATAATACTGGTAGCCATTCATGATGAAATAGGCCAGTCTTCCGCCGCTGAATGCCGCCTGCATCGCGGAGATGACTTCGCTGGTCGAAAGACCGAGGTCGCGCACCTTCATCCGGTCGACGGTGACCTGCAGCTCAGGCTTGTTGAATTTCAGGTTCACGTCCACGTTGGAGAACGTCTTATCCTTGCGACAGGAATCCAGGAAGGCCGGCAATATCGCTTTCATCTTGTCGAGGTCCTGGTTCTCCAGCACGAACTGCACCGGCAGGCTGGTCTTCGAGCCCGAGCCCACGGCGATGGTCTGTTCCTGGATGGCGAAAATGCGCGCATCGTTGAATCGCGAGAGCTTACGCTGAAGATCGTTGGCGATCTCATTCTGCGAACGCTTGCGCATCCAGGGCTCCACCAGGCCGATCCTGGGTTGGGAGGCATTCGAGCTGTTGTTGGTCGGCGTCCTTGCAAAAACGAATTCTCTCTCTGGTACCGAATCGAGCAGGTAGTTGGATATCTGGTCGGTGACGGCCTGTGTATAGGAATAGCTGGAACCTTCGGGCAAGGTTACGGTGAAACGGATGCTGTTGCGGTCTTCCATCGGCGCGATCTCGCTTTGAATGTGCCTCATCACGAACACGATGATGGCGCAGCACACCGCAATGATCACCCATGCCATCCGGCGCACCTTCATGAAGGCCGTCAACAGCCGCCTGTAGCCGTTCTCCATGCCCGTGAAGAACGGTTCGGTCCTTTCGTAGAACCGCCCGTGCCCGCTGTTCTTACGGGTGAGGTAGACGTTCAGCACGGGGGTGATGGTCAGCGAGACGAAAGACGAGATCAGCACCGCGGCGGCCAGCACGACGCCGAATTCGCGGAAGAGCCTTCCTACGAAGCCCTGCAAAAAGATCACCGGCAGGAATACGACAGCCAGGGTCAACGAAGTGGAGATCACGGCAAAAAAGATCTCCTTGCTGCCTTCCAGCGCCGCCTTTCGGATCGGCATCCCCTGTTCCAGCTTCCGGAAGATGTTCTCGGTCACGACGATCCCGTCATCCACGACCAATCCGGTTGCCAGGACGATACCCAGCAGCGTCAGGATATTGATCGTGAACCCGGCCAGGTACATGATGAAGAAGGTGGCGATCAGCGAGATCGGGATATCGATCAGAGGACGCAAAGCGATCATCCAGTTGCGGAAGAAAAAGAAGATGACCAGGACCACGAGCGAAAGCGAGATGAGCAGCGTTTCCTTCACCTCCGACAGCGATTGACGGATCGTTCGCGTATTGTCGACGAGGACGTTGACCTCGAGATCCGATTTGTTGGCTTTTTTGATCTCGTCCAGCCGCCGGTTGAATTCATCGGCGATGGCGATATTATTGGCGCCGGGTTGCGGGATGATCGCCAGACCGACCGCGTTCACGCCGTTGTATTTCCAGCTCTGCTCCGGGTTTTGCGGGCCTATTTCCACTCTTGCCACGTCGCTCAAACGGACGATGCCGCTGCTGTCCTCGCGCAGGATGACGTCCCGGAAATCCTTTTCCGTCGTCAGACGGCCCAGCGTTTTGATGGTGAGCTCGGTGTTGTTGCCATAGATCTTGCCCGGCGGAAGCTCGACATTCTCGTTGTTCAGTGCGGTGGCGATGTCGCTGTAAGCGACGCCATACGCATTCATCTTGTCCTGGTCGAGCCAGATGCGCATGGAGTAGGTCTTTTCTCCGAAAACGTAGACTGCGCTAACCTGATCGATCGTCTGCAGCTGTTGCTGGAGCACGTTCTCCGCGTAATCGCTGAGTTCCATCAGGCTCTTCGTGCGGCTTTGAACGGCCAGGATGAGGATGAAATCGCTGTTTGCGTCGGCCTTGGTCACGATCGGCGGCGCATCGATATCGAGGGGCAGGGATCTTGCCGCCGAACCCACTTTATCGCGTACGTCGCTCGCGGCGGCCTCGAGGTCGACGCCCAGGTTGAATTCGACCGTGATATAGCTGCTGCCGAGATTGCTCGTGGAAGAGATGGTCCGGATCCCGGGAATGCCGTTGATATTTTTCTCCAGCGGCTCGGTGATCTGGTTCTCGATGAGATCGGGATTGGCGCCGGTGTAATTGGTCTGTACCGTGATGATCGGCGGATCGATGGCCGGATAGTCCCTTACCGCCAGGAAATTATAACCCACTACGCCGAACAGGATGAGCATCAGGTTCATCACTGTCGCCAGAACGGGTCGTTTGAGAGAGAGTTCGGAAATATTCATTAGATCTAGTTGGAGGCCGGTGAAGCATTATCGAGCGTCTTGACAGCGCGAATGGTGACGGGAGTTCCGGGACGCGCAAACAGGACACCCGTAACAATGACCGTATCGCCGGCATTGAGGCCGCTGGTGATGGCCACATTGCCCGATTGTCTTTCCCCCGTGCCGACCGCCACCAATTTCGCCAGACCATCCTTCACCACCATGACCTGGTTGGTCCTGTCCTCCGGAATGATGCAATTGGTGGGAACAAGGATCGCTTTTTTATCCACGCCCGTATTGATGAAGACCTTAACGAAGGCGCCGGGATGGGCCGAACCATCCGCAAGCAGCGCCCGGACCTTCAGGTTACGGCTGGAAAGATTGATCTGGGGTTCGGTGGCGATGATCAGCCCCTTGCGATGCGTGTTGTTGATGGCATCCAGCTCGATGTCTACGACGCCACCCTTATGGATGACGGCCGAATACTCTTCGGGCACGGTAAAATCCACTTTTATCTTCTCCATCTGCTGGACGGTAGCGATGATATTGGCAGACGTCACATAAGCCCCGGGACTTACCTGGCGAAGACCTACCACGCCGTCGAAAGGCGCCCGGATGACCGTCTTGTCCAGCTGAGCCTGGGTATAATCGATATCGGCCTTCGTAGCGTTGACATTGCTTACGGCGAGGTCGTAATCGGCCTGATTGATACCATTGATCTCCAGAAGTTTGTGCTCGCGTTCTACCGTTTTTTGGTACATATCGAGCTGGGCCTTCGATTTCTCGAGGGTGGCCTGAAGATCGGCGTCATTGATCCTTGCGATGACGGTGCCCTTGCTCACCCTGGCCCCCTCCGGAACATTCAGATAGACGATACGCCCGCTGATCTCGGGATGCAGCTCTACGTATTCGTTGGCTACGACGGTACCATTGGCTTCTACCTGGTTGGTCAGGGTATGGGGCGCCGCAACCAGCACATCCACGATGGTCGCCTCGGCTTGCTTTTTCCCGAGGGTGGATGACTCCGCATCGGTATGTTTACAGGAAGACAGGGAACCAAGGCCCATTGAGGTGAGCAGGAGCGCGCAGGATAATCCGGCGAGAGAGGTTAGCTTAAAAGAACAGGCCATTCAGAGCGATTTTTGAAACAAAGTCTGCAAAGATAAAAAGAATTAAGGGCTTAAGTCCCCCGATCATCCTCCCAGACCCCCAATTATCGTTATTTTAGAGCGACGGAAAAAGGTAATAGCATGGTAATATGGACGCTACGCGTATTGGATATCAGGGCGGAAGCCGTAGACACCAAGACCATCTTTCTTGACCGGGAAGACGGCGGCCCCTTCTCTTATACCGCCGGACAGTTCCTCACCCTGCTTTTCACCCCGAAGGGGCATGATATCAGGCGCAGCTATTCGATTTGTACGACGCCGGGTATCGATCCGACCCCGGCTATCACCGTCAAACGCGTGCCGAATGGTGAGATATCGCGGTTTTTGCTCGATCATCTTCGCGTGGGCGATACCCTGACCAGTCTTCCGCCTTCCGGCCGGTTTTTTCTCGGGGAGACGGCGGCTGTGCATTTCTTTTTGGGGGCGGGCAGCGGCATCGTACCGATATTCTCCTTGCTGAAACAGGCACTGGCGGAGGATGCGCGGGTCGTGCTGATCAGCCAGTTTCACGATCGGGAAAGCGCTCCCTTTTACGACAGCCTCCAAACGCTGGCGGCGCGTGATGGTTTCCAGTGGATCGATCTGCTGACGATCCGCGATGGTCGTCTCAATAACTGGTCGCTCGGTGAATGGTTGTTCGGTCTTCTGCCGCGGGAGGCATTACCCGGGACGCAGTTCTATATCTGCGGACCGCCGGCCTTTATCCGGATGGCGCAGTTCACCCTTCGCACCCTGGGCATCCCCGAAAGGCATATCAGGAAAGAACATTTCACGGTAGAACATATCCCCGCCCCTCCACCCGTCTTCGACAAGACGCCCAGGATCGTGGTGATCCATGACGGCGCCAATGTCCACCACCGTTTTGAAATGAAATGGCCCGATACCATCCTTCAGGCCGCTGAGAAGGAGGGACTCCATCTGCCCTTTAGCTGTCGCGCCGGCCGGTGCTCGACCTGTGTAGCGCGGTGTATCAGCGGCAGCGTAAAAATGAGCAATAACGAGGTGCTGACCGATAAGGATGTCCGTGAAGGGCTCGTCCTCACCTGCACAGGCTATCCGGAGACGGATGTGGAGCTTTCTTTTCGGCAATCCGGCTGAGCCGCCGTAAATGGTTCGCCTGTCCTCAACCCAATTCATCCGCGGTAAAGGCCAGGGGCAACAGCTGCCCGGCCTGCGGGAGGATCATGACTCGTCCTTCCATTCCCCCCAGCACCAGCCGGATGGGGCGACCCGTCCGTTGTTCCATCTCCTGCAGGGATTGCCGGCAGATGCCGCAGGGAGAAATGGGGCGGTCGCTGGGTCCCTGCCCGTTGACATAGCTGATCGCGATGGTTTCGATGGGGACGCCGGGAAAGCGAGACGCCGCAGCGGATAACAGGGTCCGTTCCGCGCAGATGCCGGCAGGAAAAGAGGCATTCTCCTGGTTGCTGCCCGTGATCACCTCTCCATTGGCCAACCGCGCCGCCGCCCCGACGCGAAAACGCGAATAAGGCGCATAGGCATCCCCGGTGGCCTTGCGGGCCGTCTCAAGCAAACCGCCATCGGAGGCCGTCAGCTCCCGGTCCGACGCGTATTCTTCGTACGCCAGGCGTATTTCTTTTTTTTCCATGACATTGACATTAATTCACGGGTATGCCGAACCAGGTGATTTTATAGAACATGGATCTCCGGCCGAGCTTGCTCTTGCTCAAATATTTCACGAGCCATTCTTCCATTTCCTTCATATGAGCCTCCTGCGTCGCAATGCCTTCTTTCAGCTGATCCAAAGGCTTTGCTACCCGGCTGTCTGCCGGCGTAAGGACAATGGTCGTCGCCAGCGTCTTCGCCTCCTGCATCTGATGAGCCGCGGTATCCAGCATCTGTTGTATCTCCGCATCGGGCTTCGGCGGCTTGAATTGCACGTTATAATAATTTATGAATAAATTGAACTGATTCACCGATTGATTATAGGTCCTCGTGGCCATATTGAACGAATCGATGATCCTGTTCTGGCGATCATTCTCCTGTTGCCGGTGATAATTATCGACATCCACCCGCAGATGCCGGACCATATCTGCCGCAGACGAATTGCGTACGCCGTTCTTTTCGATCCGGTCGGCCGCCGCCTCCTCCTGTTCCTCTTTTGGCATCGCCTCATAAGCACGGATAGAGTCGGGAAAATCGAACCGTGGTTTAGTCTTGTCCTGGCCGGTCTTTGCATTGAAGAAATCCCCGGTGGTCACGGGGTAGTACAGGAATTCCCATAGGTAGTCGAAGGGCATATGTGTGGCTATAAAATTCTCCGGCGCCGCCTTGAAATAGGATTCATTCATCTTCCTGACGAATTTACCGTTATCCACGTAACCAGATCCCCAGGTGGGATCGAAAAGCCACCATTTGCCGTCGAGAAAGGCTGCGCTCCAGGCATGTGGTATATAGCCCACGAAGCCCCGCTCTTTGGTATAGCCTTCCACGACCAGGCTCCGGATGCCCACCCGGTTACAGATCGCGGTGAAAAGGGATGCATAGTTCTCACAGATGCCTTTCCGCGTTTTCAGAGGCCTGGCGATCTTTTCGGCCGGGTCTTCATAAAAGTTCAGCGCGAACATATTGACCACATCGTATTGTATATTGTTCGCGATCCAGACGAA
>DASYSV010000429.1:0-2100 GCA_036010185.1 Puia sp. | reverse complement strand
CGGCACCACCAGCGGCGTCAAATACATCCCTATCTCGAAAGAATCCATTTCCAACCATATCAACACGGCCAGGAACGCCCTGTTATGTTATATGGCCTCCACGGGCAATACCGCCTTTTCCGACGGTAAGATGATCTTTCTTTCGGGTTCGCCTGAATTGGAAAGGGTAGGAGGGGTCCCGACCGGTCGGTTGAGCGGCATCGTCAATCATCACGTTCCCGGCTATCTGCGGACGAACCAGTTGCCTTCCTATGAGACCAATTGTATCGAAGATTGGGAGACCAAGCTGGATAAGATAGTAGAGGAGACCATCGGACAGGATATGACCCTGATCAGCGGTATCCCGCCGTGGGTACAGATGTATTTCGACAGGTTGACGGAATTAAAGGGCAAACCCGTGGGAGAGATATTCCCGCATTTCTCCGTCATGGTTCACGGCGGCGTCAATTTCGAACCATATAAACACCGTCTTTTCGACAGCATCGGAAGAAAGGTCGATACGATCGAGACCTTCCCCGCCTCGGAAGGGTTCTTCGCTTTCCAGGATTCCAGGGAAGAAGAAGGATTGCTATTGAATACCAACAGCGGTATCTTTTTCGAATTCATCCCTGCCGCCGAGCTGGGTAAGGAGAACCCCGCCCGTCTATCGCTGAAGGATGTGCGCACAGGCGAGAATTATGCCCTCGTCGTCAGCACGAATGCCGGTCTTTGGGGATACAGTATCGGGGACATGGTCCGTTTCATCTCGGTGGAACCTTTCCGGCTGGTCGTTACGGGACGCACCAAACATTTTATTTCGGCGTTTGGGGAGCATGTCATCGGCGAAGAGGTGGAGTATAGTCTCATGAGGGCCGCAGCTGAAGCCGGTCTCCATATCACCGAATTCACCGTGGCACCGATGATCCAGCAGGAGAAAGGGAAATCCTATCATGAATGGTTCGTAGAGTTCGACGGGAAGCCGGTGGACCTGGCTGCCTTTGCCGGGCAGGTCGATCTGCACCTCCGCGAAAAAAATATATATTATGATGACCTGATAACGGGAAACATCCTTCAGCCGCTGAAGATCCGTCCAGTGAAAAAGCACGGTTTCATCGATTATATGAAATCGGTGGGGAAGCTGGGTGGACAGAATAAGGTGCCGCGTCTCAGCAATGACCGCAAGCTAGCCGCCGAATTGGAAAAATATACCGAATAACGTCCCATGTCAAACGCCACTGTCCAAAAACGTATTGCCCTTTTCGGTTCAACCGGCTCCATCGGTAAACAGGCGCTGGAAGTCATCGATGCCAATCCGTCGGTGTTCAGCGTAGAGGTGCTCACTGCACACAGCAATGACGATCTGCTGATAAGACAGGCGCTCCATTTCAAGCCGGACACGGTCGTTATCGTCGACGAGAAGAAATATCCGCATGTTAAATCTGCGTTATCTGGTCACCCGATAAAAGTCTATACCGGCGAAAAAGCCCTTGAAGAGGTGGCCGCGTTGGATAATTATGATATGATGCTGGCTGCGATCGTGGGTTTTGCCGGCTTGCGCCCGACGCTGAGCGCTATCGCAAACGGCAAAGCCATTGCACTCGCCAATAAGGAGACACTGGTCGTTGCGGGTGATCTCGTCATGAAGCACGCCCTGGATTGTAAAGCGCCGGTCATTCCGGTCGACTCGGAGCATTCGGCCATTTTTCAGTGTTTGATAGGCGAGACGAAGAACCGTATCGAAAAGATCATCCTCACGGCTTCTGGCGGGCCTTTTCTGGGCAAGAAGCCCAATTTCCTGGTCAATGTAAAGAGGGACCATGCCTTGCAGCATCCCAACTGGAACATGGGCGCCAAGATCACCATCGACTCCGCCACATTGATGAATAAAGGTCTCGAGATGATCGAGGCTAAATGGCTTTTTAATCTGCAGCCCGACCAGGTTCAGGTAGTTATTCATCCTCAGAGCATTATCCACAGCATGATACAGTTTGAGGACGGGAGCATCAAATCTCAGATGGGGCTGCCTGATATGAAGCTGCCCATCCAGTATGCCCTTAGCTTTCCCCGGCGTCTGGCCAGCAACTTTCCGCGGTATGATTTCCGGAAGCCCAATACGCTGAC
>DASYSV010000404.1:0-5176 GCA_036010185.1 Puia sp. | reverse complement strand
ATTTGCTTCAGGCCGCCGGTTGCAAAGGCATCTACTATAAAGACTATCCTTCGATGAGCCATTTTACGTGCCCTGAATGGTCCCATCTGAAACCTTCGGATGCCGTGCTCTATACAAAGGCCCTGATCGATGCGCTGCCCGCCGAATATCTTCACTAACCCATCCCAAACACCCGAATCATGTTATTCAATTCTTATACTTTCATCGTTTTTTTCGCGATCATCCTGATCCTGCACAATCTCCCTTTCCCATGGAAAGTGAAAAAGATCAATCTGCTGATCGCCAGCTATCTTTTCTATGCCGCCTGGAATCCTCCCTTTATCCTGCTGCTCTGGCTCTCTACCGTAGTAGATTTTTTCGTCGGCAGGGCGCTGTATACCCAAAACAATACGCATAAAAAGAGGCTGCTGCTGGTGATCAGTCTCATCGGCAATCTGGGCATGCTCTGTTTCTTTAAATACGGCGGGTTCCTGCTGGATAATTTTGTTGCGCTGACGCATCTGATAGGTGTCCCGTTCCATCCAGCCAAACCCAATATCATACTTCCGGCGGGAATATCCTTTTATACGTTTACGACACTGTGTTATACGATCGATATGTATAAAAAGGAGAGCAAGCCAGTCAGGTCCTTTCTTGATTTCGCTCTCTTCGTGACCTTTTTTCCGCATCTGGTGGCCGGCCCGATCGTCCGACCGCCTCAACTGGTTCCGCAGTTTGAATCTCCGCGGAGGGCGAGTTCCAAACAATTATACGAAGGACTGCTGCTGCTGACCGTCGGATTGTTCATGAAAGTGGTCCTGGCCGACAGCATGCTTTCCACTACGGCGGATACCATCTTTAGCGGATCGGGAAATTTGCCGGTATTGGACGCATGGATGGGTGTACTGGCTTTTTCGGGTCAGATCTTCTTCGACTTTGCCGGTTATTCCACCTGTGCCGTCGGAGCTGCATACTGTCTGGGTTTTGTGTTGCCGCAGAATTTCCGTTATCCCTATGCCGCCATCGGGTTCTCCGATTTCTGGAGGAGATGGCATATCACGCTTTCTTCCTGGCTGAAGGACTATCTCTATATTCCACTCGGGGGGAACAGGAAGGGTACAGCGAGGACGTATTTCAACCTTATGGTGACGATGCTGCTGGGTGGTCTTTGGCATGGTGCGAACTGGACTTTCGTGGCCTGGGGAGGATTGCATGGTTTCTATTTATGGGTGGAGAAATTTTTCCGCGACAGGAAGTCCCGGCTCTCCGAAAGGTTGGCAACGGCGGGGTCTTCATTGGTGGAAACAAGACCGGCTCCGGTGCAAGCCAGCCTGGCTCCCCCGGTGGGCGTGTCCGGCACTGGCAGAGGATTTATCTTTGCGCTGCTGACGTTCTTTTTGATCAATGTAACCTGGGTATTTTTCCGCGCCTCCAGTTTTGGTATGGCAGGTCATATGCTGGTATCTATGTTCGGAGGGGCGCAGGGTGCTGTACCTATTTTAACGAATCTCGCGATCACCAAGGTCGTGGTAATCGTCACGGCGATGATTTTCGTGCACTGGTTTATGCGAAACAGGCGTATGCTTGACCTGGTCTATGAAATACCCTGGTGGCTGACGGGCGTATTATGGGCCGTGATCCTGCTGCTCCTGATCCTGACGCAATCGAGTAGTGCTTCCTTTATTTATTTTCAATTCTGACCGGGTGTCGCGGCGGAGTAGACCCTGAAATGGCTGATCGCCTGGCGGGACCAGGTGCTGCGGAAACCGAAATATCCTGCCGTCAGCGGCTCGGGATCGGCATAGGAGAAAAAGCAATTCCCGTCGACCCAAAAACTCGTCGTGCCCTTTTGAGTGAGAATCGCGATATGGTATATTTTATTGGCCCGGAGTAAATGCGGGGCATCGGTATATTCGGCAATGAGCTTTCGCTCGCCATTGGAATATTTTCGGAAGCGCGTGGTCTTGTTGGTGTTGCCACCCATCCCGACATAATAGAGCCGCAGGTCGTCATAGCCGGCCAGACGGCCGTCACGCGTGAAGAGGTTGGGATTTTTAGGGTCGGAGGCCATCCAGAAGACATTCATATCGGACAGACGATCGTTATGGCCAGTGTCGACGATGACTTCGCGATCGAATTCTATGCGGTTGTCGCCGGTGAGTTGGCGGTTGAGCCACAGGGTTACGCCCGCGCGTGTGTTAAGGATGAGAGCGCCGTCGCGCGTATATACGCTGGAGATGCCGCCGGGTTTGGGTTCGATCTCCGCGATCCATGTATGAGGGTCGAGGGTACGTCCGAAATCATCGCTGAGGATGAGGGAATGGCGGCTCGACGGCCGAAGATGCATAAAGGTGATCGCGGGCAGGCTTCCGTCGGGCTGCCGGGGTGCGGTGAGCTGAGTTTCATCGAGGCTGAGGAAATCCGAATCCGAAAGGTCGTCACCGAAAATATTCCCGGACAGCTCGCATTGCGACGTATCGAGATTCTCCACTTCGCGTCCCCCGGCAAACCCGATATTATTCTTCAATACGTGTTTGTAACCCGCCACATCGGAATACGGGTCGTCGAGGCGGTTGAGCATGTTATAGTCGACATTGTTGCGGTAAGCTGTATTGTTGAACCAGTTGCTGCCGCCGGGATGATGGTTCGAATAAAAACCGTTGGCCTTATTACGTACCGCAACACAATATTCGATGGTATTCCGCGGTATGGGATGAGGGAACTGGTCAGCCGGTCGCCGGGCATAACCACCGCCCTTGAACCCGTTACCGTCCCCTTCACTTTTAAAATCAGGTGTATACCCGTTGTAGAACGCCCAGCAATGATCGAATACCGTGGCCTCATGCGCATTGATACAATCGTAGCCGTCATCGCTGTTGAACCAGGCGCGGCATCCCCTGAAAATGTTGCCGCTGCTGCCGGCGTCGGGATGACAGCCGAATCCGTCGGTATTGCCGCCACGCCCATTCTCCGAGAAATAATCGAAATTCCTATAGGCGTCACAATTCAGGATCAGATTGTCCGATCCGGACAATAGATAGAACCCGATGGCCATACCATCATGCATGCTCAGTCCCTCATAGATGTCATGGCTGCCGTGATTCTCGAAACATTCCGATTGGGTATGTGTTTTTATCGTCACCTGCACGCCCGTGACCTGGAAACCTTTCAGATGCAGCCAGGATCCGGTGACATAAAATGCTGCAACCCGCCAGCCTTCCGGCTTGACGGCGCTACAGTCGAATACCGGCGTCTCCCCGGGATAGGCCCAATAGTTTATATATCTGCCCGGTCGCCCGCTTTTGTCGAGGAAGGTGATGCAGGCATAGATACGTTCGCGGCGGGCAATGCCATCCGCGGGTACATGATAAATACCGCCGCGGATATAGACGGTATCACCGGGTTTCACGCCGTCCTGCGCGTGCTGGATGGTGGCAAGGGGTTGGTCTTTCGTTCCGGGATTCTTATCATTTCCGTCCACTGAGACATAGATGACGGCGGGAAAAGCGCGGGCGAGAAACAGGAGGAGCAAGGACAGCAGGCAAGCTTTTTTCATACCCAAAAGTTAGACATTCGTTTGAGATATCCATCCTGCACCGTCTTGGTGGGGGTGGCGGGAAGATTGGTGGGGACCGAGGGGAAGATTGGTGGGGGCGGCGGGAAGATTGGTGGGGGCGGCGGGAAGATTGGTGGGAACAGACGGAAGGTTGGTGGGGGGCGGCGGGGAAAGTGCGTATATTAGTAAAAATAATTTTTTTCAACCATGAAAAAATGGGACCTGCAGGGCAAACGTGCCCTTATCACCGGAGGGACCAAGGGAATCGGGAAAGCCATTGCCGAAGAGTTCCTCGGGCTGGGAGCCGATGTTATGATCGTGGCGCGGGACGAAAGAGAAGTGAACCGTCTCGTAAGACTGTGGCAAACGGAAAGAAGGATGGTGACGGGAGTAGCCGGAGATGTCAGCCGGCCCGAGTGCCGTCAGCGTATCATCGAGGCCGTAGCCGAGCGTTGGGGAGGACTTGACGTGCTGGTGAACAATGCCGGCACCAACATCCGGAAAAGGCTGGTTCAGTATGCCGAGGAAGAATACCGGTCGGTACTCGAGCTGAACCTTTTCAGCATTATCGAATTATGCCGCCTGTGTCTGCCGCTGCTGGTGCATGGTCATGCCGCGAGTGTCGTCAATATCGCCTCGGTCGCGGGTTGTGTCGATGTACAAACGGGCGCGCCCTATGGAATGTCCAAGGCAGCCTTGATCCAGCTTAGCCGCCATCTCGCCGTCGAATGGGCCGAACATGGCATCCGCGTCAATACTGTTTCCCCATGGTATACCGATACTCCGCTGGCGGAGCCGATGTTGAAGAATCCCGAACGATTCCGGCGTATCATCGAACGGACACCGATGAACCGCGTGGCGCAGGCCGAAGAAGTCGCCAGCGTCGTGGCCTTTCTGGCGATGGACAAGGCTTCTTATATCACCGGGCATAACCTCGTGGCGGATGGCGGGATGCTTGTGAATGGGCTTTAGGCGGGCGCGGGAGCAGGCCGCGCCGGAGGGAGCCGGCGACGGCGGTCCAGTCTATGTCGAACCCTTACTCAAAGCTGTACGTGACGGTCTTTACCGACGGACCACTCGCTTTGCTCGAATCGAGGAACCAGGACATGCCGACATTATCTATCTGATAAAGAAACCCTACGACAAGATCGTCATTCTGATTGGCGGATGGGACGAATTTCTGGAACATGATCCGGTGAAAGGAGTCCGGAATCTGCGCGATCGTCATGGGAGCAAGCGGAGAATCCAACAGAACCTTACTTCCTGATCTCATGAGAATTTCGAACCGGATCGTGTCGTGGTCGTTGGAGAAATCCTTTTCGGTGTATAGGATATAATTGATGGCGCGCGGCGCTGCCATTTTATAAGGGTCTTTCTTGCAGGCCGCAGTCAGCAGGACCGGGAATAGCCAAGCCCAATACCGGAGAGGGCGGTGTTGTTTCATATTAGCGTTTGACGACAAAAAACGGCCGGCCGTAGCACCTGGTTGTTTAATGAAACGTTAAAACATTGGTGCCGGCGGAAGCCGGACCACCCGGCGTTCCCCGGATGAATTCCTTACTTAGCTGATCGTATAAATAGAGATAGTCATTCGCCTTCCCATCCTTTTCAAAGATGTGTTCCCAGGTATTCAGTGGCTCC
>DASYSV010000400.1:0-2719 GCA_036010185.1 Puia sp. | reverse complement strand
ATAACGCCTGCTCGATGAGGGGCAATAATTGTTTCACCGCCTTCCAATCCGGTTTCCAGGTAAAATGGATAGCTGTGACCTGCCCCTCGCTGCAAGGACTCATCCATGCGTCATCCGCGGCGACACAGCGCAGCTCGGAGATGAGCAGATGCGGCGCTACCCGTTCACGTAAGGCCTCAACGGCCATCACGGCGGCAAATGAATGTTGGCATGGCACGAAGTATTCCGATTGCAGCTCATCGCCGCTGCTGGGCGTAAACCCCATTCTGAAATGTGGCAACCGTTCATGCCACGGCCCCGCCACTCCCAGCTGCGGAGTACAGTGCTCCGCGGAGATACCCCGGATAGGATGTACGTCTACGGTAGCTGCCTGCGCACCGAAGAAAGACGATCGCCCGGCGAAGTCTGCATTATCCTCCGACCGGACCTTGACCCATACGCTGTCGATATTCCTGTCACGCCAGCCCGTAAAAAGACTCACGCTATAACCCGCCGACATGATTTCATCGAAATGATGTTCCAGCGCCGCGATCGGCAGCTCGCCGAAAACATATTGCCTCATCGTATAGGATGGCTCTACCGCCAGAGTAAGCTTAGTGATCACGCCTATGCCGCCGAGATGGACCAGCGCCCCGCGGAACAGATCGCCATCATGCTCACGTGTCAGCCGGATCGTCTCACCCTCCGGTGTGACGAACTCCATCCCTACGACGGCACTCGACAAATTACCATTCCGTATACCCGAACCATGCGTCGCCGTTGCACAACCGCCTGCCACGGAGATATGTGGCAGCGAGGCAAGATTGTGAAGAGCGAAACCGCGATCGTTCAGCCAGACGGCCAGCTCGCCATACCTGATGCCGGCTTCTACCATCACCGTTCGACCGGACCTATCCAGCGCCACGACACCATCCATTCCGGCGACAGAAAGGAACCCATCATGCGAATCGGCGATATCGTTGAAACAATGCCGCGTACCCAGGACCTTGAAACCTGTCTGGGCCCGCACCCACTCCCGGATCCCCTCAGGCGATGCCGCCGAATGGAGGGCCGTTGTACTATATTCCAGGTTCCCGGCCCAATTGGTGATAGTATCCATATAAGACATTGATTTTAAATATATTAATTTTTTCGATCCCAGCCCTCCGCCGGTGATATTTTTCCGTTTATTATAGCAGTAACTCCTAATACCCTCCGAATGAAAACGAAAATCCTGCCCATCCTGCTGGTCTTCATGACCCTTTATTCCTGTAAAAAGGACCCGGTCACGGCGCCGTCGAACCCTGCCCTCCAACAACATAATAGCGCTATTTCTCCCGATAGTATCGTAAATCCTGCCCCGGACACCACAGACCTACCGGTCTACCCGTCCACGGCAAGATCCTGCAATTTCCTTCCCATCTACGGAGATACGATCATTTACCCCCAACCGGCGGCGGGCGGTGACGATGTACTGACACCCGTCAACGATCCCGGTGCAGGACACTATTTTGCATGGCCCGCAGGAATGGTCATCGATCGGAATACAGGGGTGATCAACCTGACCCAAAGCCAGACAGGCTTGAAATACGCCATCGGTTTTGTGAAGACGGGAACGACCGACACCTGTCTTACATATTTGACGATCGGGGGCGCCTCCTATGTGGACAGCGCCTATGTCGTCTCCGGCGGCGGAATAAAGGCATTGCCTTATTTCAACGGCAACCCCTTCCAAACGTCCAATTGCGTCGGCTCGGGTCAGGGCAGCGGCTGTAGCTTCGATGTGACAGGGTCGGCGGCAGCACTTAATGTCGTGGTCAGTAACTCTTCCGGAGAGATCGATCTTCAGAACACGCTTCTGGGCGGCTCCGGCCAGACCGGCGTCTTCGGTGCCACTCCTTTCAACGGGCAAACTGTCACGGTCCCCATCTACTATCAGATCAGGATGGGAAGCAATAATGCCCTTCAGCACATCGATGTGCAGCTGATGTATTTCAACAGCAAGGCCGACATGAATATGGCGTTGCTGAGCACCTTGTCCACGCGGTCGATGAATCTTTATGGTGGCGGACTGATCAGCACATCTGCAATGCCGCGTCCTCCGTTGATCATCCTCGTTCGAAAGAATTAAGACAGATTCTTCAAGTTCTCTACAGCATTTGTCCCGATTGCGAAGATAAAAACGATCCGATAACATTTCGCTTGTACGAAACGGTCCGGAGCTCCGTTAATGGTTAAATTCGACCAACCTTATGAAACACCATTTCTGTTTGCTCATCTTTTTTTTATTCACGGCGCTCATCGCCTCAGCGCAGGAAAAGGCCGCCAAAAAAGATTCGATCGCCCCGAAAAAATCACATTGGGTTGCCGGTCTCACCTATCAGAATAACGATGTTTACCTGGGCAGAAGGGACTCGGTAGCTATCCCTTATCTCAGTCCGTCATTCGGCTATCATGACAGATCCGGTTTCTTCATCACTGCCAGTGCATCCTATCTGCTCACACCCGGTGAGCAACGTTTCGATGCAGGCTCGATCGAGGGCGGCTATAGCTATGAGTCCGATCATTTCAGCACGGAGATCACGGCCGCTAAAGATTTTTTCAGCGATCAGAGTTTTGCCGTCACCTCCGAAATACTGGGCAGGCTTTCCGGACACTTCTCCTACGATTTCGATGTCATCGAGCCCTTTGTGGACATCGATGCCAATTTCTCGGAAAAGGCCGATATGGCGTTCGGATT
>DASYSV010000391.1:0-4468 GCA_036010185.1 Puia sp. | reverse complement strand
TAGATGATATCGCGGTAGGCCGCATATCGGTCTTTGTGTGCCATTTTTATGAGGGCTTCGATATTTTTTGCGATATAGTCTTCGCCGCCTTCTTTATTCTGGCGGATGGCATTGAGACGCGCATAGATTTCTAAAACGGGGTTATAGGTATGGGTGACCGTCCGTTCATAAAATGTTTTAGCCTCGAAGCTGTTGCCTGTCTTTTCATAGAGCTGGGCGATCAGGTATTCCCATCGGGCGACCTCCTCGCGGTTTTCGGCGGCCGGCAGCGCTTTTTCCAGGAAAATGGCGGCGCTGTCATTGATGCCCTGTTGGTAATACCAGAGGGCCCTGACCTCATTCAGGCCGGGGTTTAGCCGCGGCGGGAACTGTGGGTCGTGGAGAAGGATCTGGATCAGGCTCGCCGCTGAGGCATAGTCTTCCTGGGCGATGTAAGTGCGGATCTTCCAGACGAGCGCATCGTTGCGGCTGGGGGGCATGGAAAACGTCTTTTGAAGGACGTTGGGGTGTTCTTTGGTGCTGACGACGCTGGCATTATCGCCCTGCATCTCGTTCTCGTTGCTGCCGATGGGCAGGTAGTAGCCATCTTTATCCCTCGGGGCGAAGGCCCAGTTGATGAATTGGAGCGTAATATAGGCGGAGTCGAAGTCTTTCTTGAAATAATAGGCTTCGCCCATGAGCAGGTAGAGGTTGTCGATCCAGTCGTTGCGTGTGTCATGGATAAGAATGCCCATGGTCGCCTTGTAAATAATGGAATCGAGGTCCTTTTTTTGACCCGCCGTGGCGTCGAGGGTGTAGTTGTAGAAGGGCAGCAATTTGGTATAATCGTCGCGAAAACGGGCTTTGGCCAGGGTGAGGATGAGCTGCAGCTTTTGGTTGGCGTTGAAGTAATAGTTATAGTGGGTGATGGTATTCTGGATGAAGCGTCGGCTTTTTTTGAATTTCTTGCCGTCGTTGGAGGTTTCGGAGGCGAGGGTGCGGTTCTCGAATTTTTTCGGCTTTACGAGGTCATAGTCTACACCTACCTGGGCCGCGACGGCCAGATAAAAGCATGAAAAAATCCCTAATAGCAAGTACTTACTATACGCCACGCTGCAAATAAAGGTATTAACTCTTTTTCCCGTGATTTATTTTGCTATCTTTATGCTAATAAGTCCAATATGGCCAAATTCGATGCCAATTCCACCCTCAAACGTCTTCAAAACCGGTACCGACTGGTGGTCATGAATGATGATACCTACGAGGAGGTGGTGACCTTCAAGCTTTCCCGTCTTAGTGTTTATACCGTTCTCTGCACGATTTTTGTACTGCTGACCGGGCTTACGGTGGCGTTGATCGTTTTTACGCCGCTGAAGCTGTATATTCCGGGATATGGGGATGTGAGCAATACGAGGGATCTCCGTGAACTAAAAATGCGTACTGATTCGTTAGAGCTGGAAGTAAGGTATAAGGATAAATATTTGGAGAGTATAAGGAGTGTGTTGCAGGGAGGGTCGACTGTGAAGCTGGATACGACGACGCTGAAGGTACCGAAGCCCGAGAGGGTTAATGATTAACTAAAATCCATATTATATGTTTAACGGCAAAACAAAATCCAATGATTTTGGGCTCGGAGAAGAATCCGTGAGCACGAGTGCCAGCCTGATCGGCGGGGGCACGACCATGAAAGGGGACATCACCAGCAACGGCGATCTGCGTATCGACGGCACGCTGGTGGGAAATATCAATTGTACGGCCAAGGTGATCATCGGCGCCAATGGCAATGTCCAGGGCGATGTCAATGGCCAGCAGGCGGACATCCTCGGAAAAGTTACCGGAACCATTAAGGTCAAGGATCTGTTGCAGCTGAAAGGCGGCTGTACCGTCAATGGCAATCTCCAGGCTGCCAAGCTGCAGATCGAGCCTTCGGCCAATTTCAACGGCGAATGTCATATGACCGCAGTGGGTGCTGCTGTTCCGGCTAATGGCAAGACGTCCCCGGAGGTCAAGAAAGAATTCAACCATGCCCAAGCCGCCCTCGGATAGCGAAGGGGAGGGGTTACGCCGCGAAGACGGCGAATTCTCCCGAAAGGGGGGTGATGATGGCGATGGTGCCAGTCGTCGACGGCAGCTATTGCGGTATGCGGGTATTTCCTCGGAGGTGGTCGCCTCCGTCGGGGTTTCCGTATTCCTGGGGATGAAGGCGGATAAAGGGCTAAAGGTTTCTTTTCCGATCTTTTCCTGGGCGTTACCTTTGCTGGTAATCGTGGTCCTGCTGGTTCAGCTGGTCAAAGCGGGTTCGGGTAAGAAAGATGGAAAATAAAAAAGTTCGGAGAGCACTCTCCTTTTTCGTATTGATCTTCGTGGTTTTCAACCTCCTGGCCATTTTTCATGTATTTCCAGTGGAGTGGAAAATGGACTATCGGGTACTCCTGATCGGGAACAGTCTGCTGTTCGGGGTGACATACGTATCTTTTCTATTGCATATCAAAGGGTTGCGTAACCCGAATCCACATGTCTTCGTGAGGACGATGTATGGAAGTCTGCTGGTAAAGATGCTGATCTGTCTTGCGGCGGTGATGATCTATGCCATGGCGTCCGGGGGAATGATCAATCGCAACGGCATCATCGCCTGTTTTGTCCTGTATCTGATTTATACTGTGTTGGAAGTGAGGGTGTTGCAGCAGCTATATAAGAAGAGGCCGAAAAATGTCTAAGAAAGAAGCTCCTATCGATTATTTGCGTCGTTGGATCCCTGAAAACGCGGCCGGGCTGGCATTGGAGTATCTCAATCATTACCATGTACATCTGACGATAACGCGGGAGCGGAAAAGTGTTCTGGGGGATTACCGGCATGCCACGCGGAGCAGCAATCACAGGATCAGCGTCAACGGCAATCTGAATACCTATTCTTTCCTGATCACCCTGATCCATGAGCTGGCGCACCTGGTGACCTTTATGGAATATGGCAATGGGGTGGCTTCGCATGGAAAGGAGTGGAAGGCTATTTATCGAAAAATGCTGGAGGAATTTATACGATTGGGTGTTTTTCCAACCGACATTCTCGCTGCGTTGAAAAAGAGTCTGCATAATCTGCCGGCGAGCAGTTGTGCCGATGAGGACCTTATGCGGATATTGAAGCGTTATGATACCGATGGCGGGGGTCTGCTGTTGGTGGAGCAGGTGGCGGAGGGGACTTGTTTTCTGCTGGAGGACAAGCGGATATTCCGGAAAGGAAAAAAATTGCGAAAAAGATATCAGTGTGTGGAGGTAGCAACAGGAAAATTGTATCTTTTCAGTCCGATATATGAGGTGAAACCCGCTTCATGAGCGCCTGGTTGATCGTTGCCCGTTTTTGATCCATCCTGTTTTGTTCGTGCTGGGTGCTTGTTCAGAGGTCGAGAAGCATCCACACAGAGCAAGTGTAGTGCCCCGTATTTCCAAGGGCTCCGTCGAGATGGCGGAAGCCCAGTTTTTCGTATAAGCCAACGGCTTTTCCGAATTCCGGCATAGTCTCGATGTATACCTGGCGATAGCCGAATTGCCGGGCAGATCGCAGACATTCATCGATCAGCAGGCTTCCCAGGCCTTTGCCTCTGACGGATGGAACCAGATACATTTTTACCAGTTCGCAAATGGTTGGCGGTAAACCTTCGGAAGGAAAGATGCCTCCTCCGCCGGCGACCTGACCATCGGCAAGACCGACATGATACCGGCTGCGGGGTGACTGAAAGGTGGCGTATAGGTCGTCGAGGGCCTTGTCATAGAAGGCTGTGCCGGGTTTGGCCAGGTTGAATTCTCTGAAGGCGTTGCGGATAATTTCGGCTAATGCAGGGTTGTCCTCCGGCCGGATCGGTCGGATAAACATAGTGTCAGTGGAGCTGTCCATTCGGCGAAAATACCGAAAAGGGACGGATCAGCTGAGGAGGGCGATGACGCCGTACAGGATGGCGATGGTGACGATAAGGATGCCGATAAATGGCTTGTCTGCGTGCTTCATAGATAGGATATTTGGTGGTTAACGCAGGCGGCGGGGGGGTTAGTATGGATGTGTGAAAAGGTTTTTTAGAGGGACCGCGCCGAGTGTGCAGTGGCCGGTCAGAGATCCGAGTATTCGGTGGGATGGAGGAAAACGATATCGATATGCGACACATTATGCTGGTATTGGGGGGAGGAGGATAATTGTTTCCAGGCAGGGTCTGCGCTAAATGTTTTCCAGTGTTGTTCACGGGAGGCCATATTTTCGAAGCTGGTCATGTACATCAGATTGGGCATATGGCTGCCGGAAAGGACGCTGGCGTAAAAGACTGCATTGAAACCGAGACGTTGAAAAAGCGGCATCTCACCTCCTTCGTTGAACATCTGTACTTTGTTGGCGAAATATTTTTCGGTGGGACCTTCATAGCTGCGCAGCTCATACACTCTTTCGGCACGGGGGCCCTGTAAAGCCGTAGGTACGGTGTGCCGGGGCATATCGGGAAAGGCCTCG
>DASYSV010000354.1:0-3577 GCA_036010185.1 Puia sp. | reverse complement strand
GGTGAAACCGGAAGTATTGGATATCGCCTGATAATAGGTCTGCGGGCCATCCACAAAATTGAAATAGGTAAGATCCAGGCCAACCCGGTTGCCAAACAACCGGAAGTCGCCGCCGGTCTCGAAGCCGGTGCTGAAAGACGGCTTGACATTCGGGCTGATGATCGTAGCAGGATAGCCGAGGGTCAGATTATCGTTCCATCTCACCCCGGGAATATAGGCCGTCGTAAAGCTGTAGGGCGTCATTCCGGAGCCAACTCGTGCCAGTGCCGCGCGGAGTTTGGCATAAGAGATCACCTTCGGCAGATCGATGTACTCATTGAGGATGGTCGAGAGCGAGGCCGAAGGGTAAAAATAGCCGTCGTGCTCCGCCGGTAGCGTGGACGACCAATCATATCTACCCGTTACACCCAGGAAGAGAAGATTCCTGTAGCCGAGGTCGGCGCTGGCATATGTACCATATTCCTGCAGCTGGTTCTTATAATTGGTGGGGGTGGAAGGATTGATCGAGCTCCCGAAATTATTCCAGCCCGGTACGCTGAGACCATCGGTAGATCCGTAAATATTCCGCTCCGACCAGTTCCTCGCACTGGCGCCCGCATTCACCTTGATCTCGAAATCCCCGGCCTTCTTACTGTAATCGACCAGGACATCGGAGTTGGACTCGAACATATTGTACCAGTTTTCCGAATAATTGCCCTGCGGAATGTGATTGTAGGACTGCGGATACACTTTCGGCTGATATAGCGCGTTGCTGTTGACCGCGGTCCTGGCTGTAATGTTGAGGTTCTTCGAGAGATTATACTTCAGCGACACATTCCCGAAGATGTTATCCTTATAGTAACCGTTCGTCTGCTCGTAAGCGACAAAATAAGGATTGTTATAGTCGCCGGCGTCGTCGTAGTTCATTTGCTGCAATCCTTCCTGACCGGGTACCCAGTAATTGCGGAGATCCCGCACGTCCACATTGGCGCCCGTCCATAGCACCAGCCCGTAAATGAAACTGGCCCGGCCATATCCGATACTCGGATAATTCGGCGTATAGAACTTATTGTAGTTGATGTCGGCATCGAGGCTAAGCCGTTGGTTCAGCTTCAAACCACCGGACATATTGAAGGTGGTTCCACCGAGACGGGTATTCGGCACGACTCCCTTCTGATACATCTGCGTCAGCGACGCGCGAAAATTGCCATTCTCATTTCCCGCCGAGACGCTGATATTATCGGTGGTCAGCACCCCCGTCCGGAGAAAATGCTGCAGGTTCTTCGCCCCCCGGGCGATCCAGGGCAGCGGCTCCTTCGTACCATCGGGATTAACCGGGCTGTTGTACTGGACCAGCATTCTCCCGTCCAGCCTCGGTCCCCAGGCGCCCCAGTATTCGTAAGTCGGGTCCCCCTGTTTATAGATACCGTCATAACCTGTTCCGTATTCGTTTTGCAGCCTGGGCTCCTGGATGGTACCCAGATCGAATGTCGTCGTCGAGTTGAGGCTGAACTCCGGTCCACGCGTCCTGCTGCCTTTTTTCGTGGTGATCTGGATCGCCCCGTTGACACCTCTCCATCCATACAGCGCGGATGCCGCGGGTCCTTTCAAAACGCTATAATTGTCTACGTCATCCGCCGAGATCTCCCACATCGTCGTCCCTTGCAGCGGTACTCCATCGACCACGATCAGCGGCGTCACGCCCCGCAATTTAATGTCCGGCGTACCGAAGAAATCGGCGGAATTGGCGATACGCAGACCCGCAACTTTGCCCGTCAGCCCCGCAAGCACATTCGGTTCACGCGCCTTGACAAGCGCTTCCCCTTTCACCTCCTGGACGGCATAACCCAGCCGCTTCTTTTCCTTTTTGATACCGAGCGCCGTGACGACCACATCCGTCAGCGCCCTGGACTCCACGCTCATCAGGACGGTCACCGGCTGGCCGACGGAGATCGCGACCATTTGCGGCGCATATCCCACCGATGTGATCTCCAGCGAATCACCCCGCTTGAATTCATACGACAACTCAAAATTGCCCTGTTGATCCGAAAAAGTGTAAGCCGTCCCATTCTTGACCCGGACGGTCGCGCCATTAATGACCGACCGGTCATGCTGATTGAGGATCTTTCCATGTATCCTCGTCGTCTGCGCATGCAAACCTGTCCAATAAACACCGAGCAGGCCGAAAAAAATTACCCGCAAGCATCGTTTGTAGTTCATAAGTGTATCGTTTGGTAATTATTGATTATACTTCTTGGTTATTTCACTACCGGGAATTCGCTGATCCGCAGCTTCGTGCAACCATAGGGGACCAGCGTGAGCGTCACAGGGTCTTCCTTCTTTAGATATTCAATGGGGCTGTAGGGCAATGGACCGGCTGTTTCATTGTACAATGTCCACTCGGGAATGCGTTTCCCCCTCACTTTTAGCTCGACGGGGGCATTTTCCAGCGTCCAGGGGTCGCCAATGAACTTCTTTGTCTTGACCTCTATCGAATCCGGATCCAGTACAGTCTCTTCCGTCAACCCGTAATTCCATGGCGTTGTCGGAAGCACTTCCTTATAATCGCCATAGTGGTCCCCGTTCTTTACCTCCTTCCACTGCTCGCCGATCCGCAGCCCATACACCAATGGGCCCCGTTCGATGCCGACCGAATTATTGAACCATCTGCTGACCCTGTTCTTCATAGGAAAGAAGAGTTCAACCACATCATGGTCCCTCCAGCGTCGGTTGATCCGGATGACCTGATTCCCTTTCGCCACCCGCTCGACCTGCCCGTTCACGCGTATGGTAGCCGAATCGCACCACCCGGGTATCCGCAGATGGAACGGAAATTCGACTTCCTTCCCGGTCTTCATTTTAAATGCCACCTTCCCTTCGAACGGATATTGCGTCTGTTCGGTGATCGTGACCTCGTCGCCGCTTGCGACCCTGGCTGTCACCTCGGATGGGCCATATAACAAGGCGGCTATGCCCTTATCCTCCGTTGCGAACCACATGTTCTGGACGAACTTTGGCCAGCCCTGGTGCATATTGGTCGTGCAGCAAGGGAAACCGGTGAGTACGCCGAAACACAGATCGGTGCCGTCATAGGAGGTCACAAAATTTCGTTGATGACGGGTGACCATCACCTGGTTGGCCTGCTGGTAATACTGCCGGGAGGAATAGTCGGCGGATATTTGGGCTGGCAAAGCGTTGTAGGCAATTCGCTCGAGATGATCCATCATCGCCACATCGCCGGTTATCGCAATCATGTTTTCCAGCGAGTACATCATCTCGACGGCCGAGCAAAGCTCAGAGCCCTGTGCCGGGTCGTTTCCCCTGGTCATTTCGTCGGCGCCATACATACCTTGCACCTGCTCCTGGTAATTGCGAATATCCCGAAAGGCATCTTTTACCGCGCGGATATACTTTTCTTCGGGGTGCTGTTGATAATAGATCACCGGTTCCTTGATGCCCTGCGCGAGGTTCACCCCATGAAAGCGGTAGGTCTGACGTACGTCTTCGGAATGCAGAAAAGTGCCCGTCCAGTCAAACACCTGGTGATGGATCAGCTCGGCCAGATCAAGCAGGAATTTCTCACCCGTGAGATTGTACA
>DASYSV010000159.1:0-3014 GCA_036010185.1 Puia sp. | reverse complement strand
AGTATACACCCAAAATATTGGATATACTGAGCAAATACCATGTTCCGGCAGCTTTTTTCCTGGTAGGGATCAACGCGGAGAACAATATACCGATCGTCAAGCGGGAGTTCAGGGAAGGGCATGAGATCGGCAATCACACCTTTACACATCCCAACATTGCGAAGGTGAGTACCCGAAGGGCCCTGCTGGAAATGGAATCGACGCGTCTGCTGATCGAGTGTATCACTGGGAGATCGACGATCATGTTCCGTGCGCCGTATAACGCCGACTTCGAGCCGGAAAAATGGGAAGAGCTGATCCCGGTGGCGATCGCGCGGACCAAGAACTACCTGGACATCGGGGAATCGATCGACCCGCTGGACTGGGAGCCAGGGGCGACAGCCGACAGCATCTTTTACAGATGTATCGCGCGTAAGAACGAAATGACCAAGGCAGGCCTGAGCGGGAATATCATTCTGCTGCATGACGCAGGCGGGGACAGCCGGCAGGCGACAGTAGATGCCCTGCCGCGGATCATCGAATATTTCCAGCGAAAGGGTTTCCATTTCACAACGGTGGCGGATATCCTCGGAAAGACCCGGGATGAGATGATGCCGCCGGTACCGAAAGGCAGCGGTTACTACCTGTTGCAGATAAATTATTATTTCGCGGAGCTGGGGTATTGGAGCAGCCATATCCTTTTCTCCGCCTTCGTGGTATTCATGATCCTGTCGGTGAGCCGCGTGCTGTTCATCGCCTTTATCGCCACCAAGGAACATTACCGGGAAAAGCGGTATGGCCTGGCGCCATTTTGGGGGACCGACAGATCCGACGCACCCCTCGTAAGCATCATCGTCCCGGCTTACAATGAGGAAGTGAACGCAGTGGGTTCGGTGGAAAGCCTGCTCAAATGCGATTATCCGAATTTCGAGATCATCTTCGTCAATGACGGAAGCCTGGACCAAACCTATCAACGGGTCAGTGAGACTTTTGCCGGAAATGACAAAGTAAAGGTCTATACCAAGGTCAACGGGGGGAAGGCGTCCGCGCTCAATTATGGCATCAGCCGGAGCAAAGCCGAATTCGTCATCTGTATCGACGCGGATACGAAGCTAAAGTCCGATGCCGTGAGCCTGCTGATGGAGCATTTTGGAAAGGAGCGTCAGGGAGGGAGAAAGGAAGGTCCTGTCGGCGCCGTTGCGGGCAATGTCAAGGTCGGCAACCAGGTAAACCTGCTCACACGCTGGCAGGCCATCGAATATATCAGCAGCCAGAATTTCGACCGGAAGGCGTTTTCCTATCTCAATGCCATTACGGTCGTTCCGGGCGCTATAGGGGCTTTCCGTAAGAAAGCGATCGAGGATGCCGGAGGGTTCACGACCGATACGCTGGCCGAGGATTGCGATCTCACGGTTCGGATCCTGCGTTGCGGATATGTCATCGACAATGACAACCGCGCTATCGCCATGACGGAAGCGCCCGAGACCCTGAAACAATTCTTCAAGCAACGTTTCCGGTGGAGCTATGGCGTCATGCAAACCTTCTGGAAGAACAGGGACGCGCTGCTAAACTGGAAATATCGTTGGCTCGGATGGGCGGCGTTACCCAATATCCTCATCTTCCAATACATTATACCTTTTGTGATCCCGCTGGCCGATTTCTTTATGATCGTAGGCTTGTTGACGGGCAATGCTTCGAAGATCGGCGGATACTACCTCGTTTTCATGCTGGTGGATCTGGCCGTGGGACTGCTGGCCTTTATCTTCGAGAGGGAAAAACTGATCCGGCTGATCTGGCTGATCCCTCAGCGGCTGATCTGGCGCTGGCTGACCTGGCTGGTGTTATTCAGGGCCGTCCGGAGGGCGCTGAAGGGTGAACTGCAGCATTGGGGAGTGTTGAAGAGGACCGGGAATGTAAAAGTGGTTTGACAATTTTGTCTTAATTTCACGGCTCCAAAAAACCGGAAAATTGTTATGGCTGAAGTTATTTTGATGCCTCGTTTGAGCGATACGATGACCGAAGGGGTGATCGCTGCGTGGCATAAGAAGGTAGGCGATTCCGTCAGGAAAGGCGAGCTATTGGCGGAAGTGGAGACGGACAAGGCGACGATGGACCTGGAAAGTTATAAAGACGGGACCTTATTATATACCGGCACGGACAAGGGAGGCAAGATCCAGGTGAACGATCTGCTGGCGATAATCGGCGCTCCGGGAGAAGATATCACCTCGCTGGTCAAGAATAAAGGGGGGGCGGCCTCGCCTGCTCCCGCAGCACCGGCTGCCGCCAATAACCCTGCCCCGCAGACCGCACCGGCGCAAGCATCGGGTATCGATCTTTCCAAACAGGAAGAAGTGATCCTGATGCCGCGGCTCAGCGATACGATGACAGAAGGTGTGATCGCCGATTGGCATAAGAAAGTAGGTGAGGCGGTAAAGAAGGGTGATATCCTCGCCGATATCGAAACGGATAAGGCGACGATGGAACTGGAGAGCTATAAAGAAGGAAAGCTGTTATATGTCGGCGCGCAGAAGGGCGAAAAGATCGCCGTAAACGATCTGCTGGCGGTGATCGGGGATGAAAAAAAGGTCGATCTGGAGAAGATAGTGGCGGCCTCCAGGAATAAAGGCGTTGCAGGACCACAGGCTGCGCCGGCGACAAATGCGCCGGCTATGGGCGCTACGGCACCCGCTGCGGGACAGACATCATCGGCTGCCGGTAACGAAACCCAGCATAGTGGTATGTCGGTGACTGCCGACGGACGCATCAAGGCTTCGCCGCTGGCAAGGAAGATGGCTGCCGAGAAAGGGATCGACCTCTCGAAGGTTGCAGGCAGCGGTGACAATGGTCGTATCATTAGGAAGGACGTCGATAGCTATACGCCGGGTAAGGCCGCAGCTGCCGTTACGCCGGGGAGCGCGCCGGGTAAGACTGTATCTCCTGCCGTAATGGGACAGGAGAGTTATGACGAGGTGGCTGTCTCGCAGATGAGGAAGGTGATCGCAAAACGTCTTGCCGAGAGTAAATTCTCCGCCCCG
>DASYSV010000315.1:0-5106 GCA_036010185.1 Puia sp. | reverse complement strand
TACCAGGCCAGACGCATGATATGCGGCGGGACATGATCTTCTACCGGCAGACCGAAGAGCAGCGGGTTGAGATTGATGTCTTCTTTAGTGCGGCGGATCTCGAAATGAAGATGGGGTCCCTGTGAGCCGCCAGTGCTGCCGCTGCGTGCGATGAGATCGCCCTTTTTTACCTGGAAAAGGGAGGGCGGAAGATCGAGATTTACCTGCCAGGACTGTCTGCGGTATTGCTCCCGGTGGACATAAGCCTCGAGTGCCGGGAAAAATCGGTTGAGATGACCGTATACGGTCGTATAGCCATTGGGATGATTGATATAGATGGCCTGGCCAAAACCTTCGGGTGCGACGGACACACGGGCGATATAGCCGTCGGCTGCCGCATAAACGGGCAGGTTCACCCGGCGTTGGGTCCGGATATCCAGGCCCATGTGGTAGTGTTCGGGTCGGAGCTCCCCGAAATTTGCGGCGAGACTGATGGGAATGGCCAGCGGATCGCGGAAATAATTCCTCGGATATCCGGTTGGCGGGAAGAATTGCGGGAAGCCTTGCAATGAAAAAGATAGGAGAACGGCCGCGAAGAGGTATTTCATGTCGAGATTAAGATGCTATTAAAAACCAAAGGTACTCAAACGGCAACTATTCCCATTGTGAGCCTGATTTTCCCACAGTGATACGGGTTAGACCGGGTAAGCAGCTTAGATATGGGGTGAGGCATCCGACGAAGTAATTTTTGCGTATATAATCCGGCTTCGGCGCCAACCAAAAGGTGAAGTGGTTGTTAATAAGACGCTGCAGTTCAACCGCGGGTCCGACCGTTAAAAAAATACTACGAACCGGGTAGGTTTTTTTTAGAATTTGGTACAGCTTTTGGCTTACGATAATTGTCTTTAAAGTAGAAGGGTTCAACATAAATTGAGCAGTTATGAAAGGAGTTAAAAATAGAATGGTTGTCTTCATGGCGGTGGCCGTGGGGGGCATGATCGGCGTTGTTAAAGGCGAAGAGGCTAAACAGAAATGGGTATTCCGGGTACGCAGCAAGTATGAGAACCGGAAGCTGATAGCGCAGCGGAAGTCCATCGCCCGCAAAGGCGGTGTGCTTCTGGACGATATCGAGTTAGCGTCGTACCATAATTGATTATATTTCCCGTAAATGTTAGTTATACCGAGCCCCGGCTTCTGCCGGGGCTTTTTCATTCCCGGTGGCGGCGGCCGACGGGAGGTGGTGGCGGTCGATGGGAGGTGACGGCGGCGGTCGATGGGAGGTGACGGCGCGGGGGCAGCGGCCGGCGCCGGGACATATTTCTTTTGGTGCGGGGCTCCCGCGGCCTTACCTTTGCACAATTTTATTTTTTACCGCAATGCCCAAAGATTCTTCCATCCGGAGCGTCCTGATCGTCGGTTCAGGTCCCATCATTATCGGTCAAGCCTGTGAATTCGATTATTCGGGCACCCAGGCGGCCCGCAGCCTGCGGGAAGAAGGGGTGGAGGTCATCCTGATCAACAGCAATCCGGCCACTATCATGACGGACCCGATGATGGCGGATAAGGTCTATCTGCTGCCTCTCACCGTGGAAAGCATTGAACAAATACTGGAAGAAAATAAGATCGACGCCGTATTGCCGACCATGGGCGGCCAGACGGCGCTGAACCTGGCCAAAGAGGCCGAAGACCTGGGCGTCTGGGAACGGTTTGGCGTGAAGCTGATCGGCGTCGACATCAAAGCGATCGACAAGGCTGAGGACCGGGAGAAATTCCGGCAGTGGATGATACAGCTGGGGGTACCGGTCGCCACAGCCAAAACGGCCAACTCCTTCTTAGAAGGAAAAGAGTTTGCGCAGGAGATCGGCTTCCCGCTGGTGATCCGGCCCTCCTTTACCCTGGGCGGCACGGGCGGCGGGTTCGTTCATGATAAGGAAGACCTGGATGAGGCGCTCAACAGGGGTCTGCAGGCCTCCCCGATCCATGAAGTGCTGGTGGAGAAGGCAGTGCTGGGCTGGAAGGAGTTCGAGCTGGAATTGCTGCGCGATGCGAACAATAACGTCGTCATCATCTGCACGGTCGAAAATTTCGATCCGATGGGCGTCCATACGGGAGACTCGATCACCGTAGCGCCTGCAATGACGCTCAGCGACACCGCTTTTCAGCTGATGCGCAATACCGCCATCATGATGATGAGGGATCTGGGTAATTTCGCCGGTGGTTGTAACGTACAGTTCGCCCTGAATCCGAAGACGGAAGAGATCATCGCCATCGAGATCAACCCCCGTGTCAGCCGGAGCTCGGCCCTCGCGTCGAAGGCGACGGGTTATCCTATCGCCAAGATCGCCGCCAAACTGGCCATCGGGTATTCGCTGGATGAGCTGAAGAACCAGATCACCGGCACTACCTCCGCTTATTTCGAGCCCGTACAGGACTATGTTATCGTCAAGATACCACGCTGGAATTTCGATAAGTTCAAGGGCGCCAACGATACGCTTGGCCTGCAGATGAAAAGCGTCGGCGAGGTAATGGCCATTGGAAGAAGTTTTACTGAGGCCGTACAGAAGGCCTGTCAGAGCCTGGAGAATAATGCGGTAGGTCTGGGTTATTACGGAAAGAGTCTCATGCACGCCGAAGAGCTGCTGGAATATATCAAGACTCCTAAGTGGGATCGGATCTTCAGGATCAAGGACGCTTTGATGGCCGGTATCTCCGTGGGCACGATATCGAAGGCTACCAATGGAATCGACCGCTGGTTCCTGTACGAAATCCAGAAGATCTGCAATATGGAAAAGGAGCTGGCTAAGCATAGCTTCGAAAACCTGCCGTTGCCCTTGCTGCAGGACGCCAAGAGGCTCGGATTCAGTGATGCGCAGATCGCCAAGATCCTTGGTACCGTCACCGAAGAGGCGGTATACGAAAAAAGAAAGAGCGCCGGCATCACCCGTGTATATAAAATGGTGGATACCTGCTCGGCGGAGTTCGAGGCGAAAACACCTTATTTTTATTCGACTTTCGAAGGAGGACATTCCAACGAGAGCAAGGTCAGCGATAAGCCCAAGATCATCGTGCTTGGTTCGGGTCCCAACCGGATCGGCCAGGGCATCGAATTCGACTACTGCTGTGTGCACGGTTTGCTGGCCATCAAGGAATGCGGTTATGAGGCGATCATGGTCAACTGTAATCCCGAAACGGTTTCCACCGATTTCGACATCGCGGACAAGCTGTATTTCGAACCCGTCTACTGGGAACATTTATGGGAGATCATCGAGCATGAGAAACCGGCAGGCGTGATCGTGCAATTGGGTGGACAGACGGCCCTGAAGCTCGCCGAGAAGCTGGATGCGAAAGGGATCCCGATCATCGGAACCTCATTCGACAGCATGGACATCGCCGAAGACCGCGGCCGGTTCAGCGATATGCTTAAAGAGCTGGAGATCCCCTATCCCGACTATGGGACGGCATTCGATGTCGATGAAGCGGTACAGGTAGCCAACAGGGTTGGTTACCCGGTGCTGGTTCGACCCAGCTATGTGCTCGGCGGTCAGCGTATGCGTATCGTCATCAATGACGACGAGGTCGAAAAGGCCGTGGTCAGTCTGCTTAAACATATCCCCGGTAATAAGATCCTGATCGACCACTTCCTCGACCGTTGCCAGGAAGCCGAGGTCGACGCTATCTTCGACGGGGAGGATTTCCATGTCATGGGTGTCATGGAGCATATAGAACCCGCGGGTATCCATAGCGGGGACAGCCATGCCGTACTGCCGGCCTTCAACCTGTCGCCCATGGAAGTGACCACCATGGAATACTATTCCGAAAAAATTGCCCGCGCGCTGAACATCAAGGGGCTGATCAATATACAATTTGCCATCAAAGAGGGCAGGGTCTATGTCATCGAAGCCAACCCCAGGGCTTCGCGGACGACGCCCTTTATCGCTAAGGCCTACCAGATACCCTATCTCAACGTCGCCACGAAGATCATGATCGGCAAACACAAACTGAAGGATTTCAGCTTCGAAAAGAAGCTGGAAGGGTTTGCGATCAAGGAACCGGTCTTCAGCTTCAACAAGTTCCCCGGCGTCAAGATAGAGCTTGGGCCCGAGATGAAGTCCACGGGAGAAGCGATCCGTTTCATCCCCAACCTGCGCGATCCGTATTTCCGCAAGCTCTACAAGGACAGGAGCATGTACCTAAGTAAGTAAACAGGAGGTTCGGCCTGATAGGCAGGATATTTGTAGTACGTAAGACTCCTAAAAACCACTCTACGTATGAAACGAATCCTTTCTGTCGTCGTATTACTATCGATGCTGACTCCGGCGACCATGGCGCAGCTGAAGGCCAAGGCCCATTGTCCCGATGCGATCGTTGTCGATGTGCTGAATGGCACCGTCAACACTACTGTCAAGCCCAATACCACCCAGAACGAGATCAAGGAATTCTTCCCGTGTTTCACCAGCAGCGAAGACGAAGGCTCAGGCGCCAAATGCGGCGGCGGCGTTTTTTTCAAGGATAAGGATCTCTATTTTTATACTTTGCGGAAATATGTGGAGGTGGGTCCCAAATTTACGGGAAGGACGAGCATTAAGATCCTGGGCACCAAAAGAGGCAGCCTTTTCAATCAATTGGGAAATCCCAAGGTAAAGGACGATTTGTGGGAGGCTTTCGAGATGCAGTATGGAACGCTGGTCTTGCATTTCGACGTGGCGGGGCCGAATGGGAAGGTCAAATTTTTTCAGTTCAGCACCTTGAATTCGGAGTCGCTGAATCTGTGCGAGTAGGGGCGGCGTTCCGCTGTCGTGGCCGGGGTTACGGGCGGAGTGGCCCGATGGGTTGACCGGCGGATGTGCGGGCCGCGGCTATGAGGGGAAACGCCAGGTGGAACCAGACAGTGAACCGGTCGGGGATGGAAGCAAGATCGGAGCAAATTTCATCAGGACTGCGGAAACAGTAATCCGAGACCTCGGCGGCATCGGGATTGATCGCTCCGTCAAAAAATCCTACAAAGACATGGTCGAATTCATGTTCGGTGAGCCCGTTGCCGAATTCTGTCCTGTAAATAAAATCGAAACTTTTTTCCAGCGCGGTGCTGAACCCCATCTCTTCCTGAAGCCTGCGTAAGGCCGCATT
>DASYSV010000156.1:0-4037 GCA_036010185.1 Puia sp. | reverse complement strand
ACCCAACGGTACGACTACCTGCAGGAGGAAACTGCAGGCGGCTTTGTCACACCGGGATTCTATAATATCGCCAACTCGCTGGAAAGACCCTCCGTGATCAACTACCTGCAGAAAAAAGAGGTCAGGAGCGCCTACGGCTCGGTAACGCTCGGATTCAAGAACACTTATTTCCTGGATGCAAGTCTCCGAAACGACATTTCTTCCACGCTGCCTCAGAACAGCAATTCCTACCTGTATCCCGCCGTGTCCGCCAGCATGGTCTTCAGCCAGCTGCTGAAATGGCGGACGTTGTCATTCGGCAAGGCCCGTCTGAGTTTCGCACAGGCCGGCGCGGACATCACGCCTTACCTCACTACCGGGTACTACAATCTGGGTCAGCCCTATGGCAGCAATTTTCCCATGGACGTTCCCGACATCCTCAACAATCCGAATCTGAAACCTTCGCTGGGCACCTCGTATGAGGCCGGTCTGGACCTGAAGTTCTTCCAAAACCGGCTCAATGCCAGCGCCACCTGGTACCATCAGAATAATAAGAACGCGGTGCTCCCCCTGGATGTATCGGGCACCAGCGGCTATACGACCTCCGTCATCAATGCGGGAAACATAGAGAACCATGGCATCGAGCTGACCGTCGGCGGTACACCGGTGACGACTAAACGCTTCAGCTGGATCAGCACCTTCAATTTCAGTCACAACACGAGCAGGATCATCTCGCTGTATCCCGGTCTTCACTCCTATCAGCTGGACTACAACCGATATGCCAGCGTCAATATGTACCTGCTGGCGAATGAAGGTGAACCCTTCGGCACCATCGTGGGCAACGGCTATAAGCGGGATCTGAAAACAGGCAAGGTCCTCCTCGACGCGAGCAACCTGCCGCAATATGAGTCGAATCACAAATTGGGTAATGTCTTACCAAAGTTTACCGGGGGATGGCAGAACACGGTGACCTGGAAGAATTTCGACCTGTCCGCAACCATCGATTTCCAAAGCGGCGGCAAATTCCTCAGCTGGACGAAGATGCTGGCGGTAAAGAGCGGACAGGCGGCCGAAACTGCGGCCACCAACGATAAAGGCAAGAATGTCAGGGACGATCCGGCCTCCGGCGGAGGCGTTAAAATATCGGGGCTCTCTTCGGTCACGGGCCAGGACGTCACCGCCTATGTGCCGGCAAGGGCTTATTACCGGAATGTCCTGGGCTCCAAGATCTATGATCCATGGACGGAGGACGCCAGCTATATCCGGCTGCGCGAGGCAAGACTGGGTTATACGTTCTCAAGGACGGCCTTCCCGTCGTTTCCGTTCAGGAGCCTGAACCTGGCGCTCATAGCGCGCAATCCCTGGATGATCTGGCAGAAGGCGCCCAAAGGCGTCAATCCGGCTGAGCTGGCTACCGGTGCATCCTCGCTCAACTGGCTGGAAACGGGGCAGCTGGCCACGGCCCGCTCCTATGGCGTAAACCTGACCATCTCCTTTTAAAAATCATCCACCATGCGAACAAAATTCATCATCATAGCAGCATTTATAGCGTCGGCCGCTGTACCGGGATGTAAAAAATTCCCTGCCGACATCAATGTCAGTCCCAACAGCCCCACCACCGCCAGCAATGCGCAATTACTCACTTCCGCGATCAACTACATACCTGTCGTTATCGAAGGGATCTCCGGGGCATTGTACACGCAGCAATGGGCCGAAAAACCCTATACTGACGATTCCCGGTATATTTCCGTCAACTTCGATTTCTATGGCATCTATGCCGGTCCGCTGGAAAACCTTCAAACCATACTGGGCAACAAAAGCTACAATATCACCGAAGGGTCGAAGAACAACCAGCTGGCGGCAGCCCGTATCCTGCGGGCCTGGTTCTTCTGGTCGACGACGGACCGGTGGGGAGATATCCCTTATTCGGGAGCGTTGAAGGGCAATGCCGGTCTCGCACCCAAATACGATGCGCAAAAAGATATCTATTACGATCTGCTGAACGAGCTGAAACAGGCCGCCTCGCAGATAGACGATGGGAATGCCGTGACAGGCGATCTGTTGTATGGCGGGGACATGGGGAAATGGAAGAAGTTCGCCAATTCCATGCGGGCATTGATGGCGTTGCGTCTCTCGAAGATCGATCCCACGAGGGGTAAGACCGAATTTGCCGATGCGATAGCAGGCGGCGTTTTTACGGACAACAGCGACAATGCCGTCTATGTCCATCTGGCCGACCCCGTAAACCAAAACTACTGGTATTATGTAGCGGATGTACAAAACCGTGAGTGGTACTGGATCAGCAAGACGCTCACGGATTACATGAACCCTTTGCAGGATCCCCGGCTGCCGATATTCGCCGACCCCGCGCCTGCTACGGGGGCCTATGCAGGCGTCCCTTACGGGCTGGATGGCGATTCGATCGCAAAGATCACTACCTCGAAGGTCTCTTTCATGGGGGTACATGTCCGCGCGCAGAATGCTCCCTGTTTTATCATCACCTATGCCGAGCTGTTGCTGGCAGAGGCGGAGGCGGATAAGACAGGATGGCTGCCCGGAGGGGATGCGGACGCGGCGCAGAAATACAATGCCGCCATCGAAGCCTCGGTACGTCAATGGGTACGGAATAGCTTCAAGGCCGGCGTCATCGATGACGTGGAAAAGGCCGCCTATGATCCCGACGACCAGGGGGATACCACGGGACTCGCAGCATATCTGGCGCGGCCGGAAATAGCCTACGATCCCGCCAATGCCCTGAAACAGATAGCCAATCAGCGATGGGTGCACCTGTATATGAACGGGTATGAAGCCTGGGCGGAATGGAGACGCACCGGATATCCTGTGCTGACACCGGCGCCGGACAACAATAATATTCCCATTCCGAGAAGACAGGCCTATCCGAGCAGCGAACCGAACATCAATGCCGACAATTACAAGGCTGCTGTGCAGGCACAGTCAGGTTTTGGAGGCAAAGACGACCTCAACGGCAGGGTTTGGTGGGATAAACCCTAGCAACGGATTAACACTATGAAATACCCATCCGGGGCCGGCGGTCGCCGGCCCCTTTTTTTCAACCCCCCGGTGGTTTCTTCCGTTTGTAATTAAGTAAATTTACAGACGGGCCAAACTGCTGCTATGACGCGAACGGTATTGCATATGATCCTGGGGGGCTTATTCACCCTCGCCGCCCTGGCGGCAGCAGCCCAGTCATCATCCTGTCCGCTCAATAGCAATTTCTCCACCGGCACCCTGCTGCACTGGCAGGCCTATACGGGCAATAACAGCGGAGGCAATGATTCCAACGCGATCAAGTTAGTCTATGATTCCAGCCGCCAATTTCCCGGTGGCACCATCGGTGCAACCTCTCTTCCCGAATACGAGCTGCCTTCGGTAAGCGGCATCAGGGTCATCACCAGCCAGGGAACCGATGCGTTTGGCAGCTTCGATATGATCCCGACCATCAACGGCTATGCTTACCATTATTCCATCCTGCTGGGCTCTACATCCGTCACCAACCATCGCAACATCGACTCGATAAACGGACAACCCAACCCCAACAGCGGCCCGAAGACCGGCGGGTATGTCCGCGGGATACGTTACCTGATCGACGTGCCGGCCGGGCCGTCGGGGACTCCTTACACGTTGACCTATGCCTATGCCATGGTACTGGAGAACGGCACCCATGTCTCGGATAACCAACCGCTGGCCCGCGCGATCGTCAGCACGCCGGCGGGGATCATCGAATGCGCTTCCCCCGTCTACTTTCTTCCAACCAATGGCGGAGACCTCGATTCGGCCATCTCGCGTGCAAACGGGTTCACCCCAAGCCCCATCCCTACCCCGAACTCCACCCTCAATCCGGTGGGTCAGGAAGTATGCCTGAACGATGTCTGGACAAAGGGCTGGACCGAAGTGACCTTTGACCTGTCGCCGTATCGCGGGCAACAGATCTCGCTGACCTTCGAGGCGGACAATTGCGTACCGGGCGGGCATTTTGCCTATGCGTATTTTGCCGTAAGGAATGAGTGCGCGGGTCTGCAGATGATCGGGGACACCCT
>DASYSV010000310.1:0-4121 GCA_036010185.1 Puia sp. | reverse complement strand
ACCAGTTATCCCATCACCTCGCATCTCATCAATTTTCACAGCTGGCGTCCTTATGTCAATGATCCCGACTATCAGCTATCGCTTGTCAGCGACAATATCCTCAACACCTTCGAGACCGATATTTTCGCCGGGTATAACCGCAACGAGCAATACAAACAGGTAGGGATAAGCGCCACCTATGGCGGGTTGTATCCTTTGCTGGACGCCGGATGGAATTATACCATCGACCGGAATGCGTTGTATCGCGATCAGACGGTATCCTGGAATGAGACGGAGGCCCGGGCAGGTTTCAGCATTCCGCTCGGCTGGACGCGGGGCACTGGTTTTACCAGCCTTCAGTTCGGGTCCGACATCGTCTACAATCAGCGTTATTACACCGGGCTGTACAAAGACTCCTTCAATAGCCGCGGGTTCGCCTATATCGATCCCTATATCAGCCTGGTCCATCAATCTCAGCAGGCCTATCAGCAGGTAGCCCCGCGATGGGCGCAGGTATTGAGCCTGTCATATAACAGCGCCGTGACTTCGTTCACGGCCCATCAGCTGCTGGCTACCGGGTTCCTGTATCTTCCGGGTGTGGCGTACACCCATAGCCTGGTGCTATCCGGCTCCTTTCAGCAACGCGATACGCTGACCAACGCGCGGTTCGGCAACAGCTTTCCCTTCTCAAGGGGTTATACCGCCGAAAATTTTTACCGGATGTGGAAGGCTTCGGCGAACTATCAGCTGCCGCTGTTGTATCCCGACTGGGGTTTCGGGGACATCCTTTATTTCCTGCGTATCCGGGCCAATCTCTATTACGACTATACGCATGCGATGGATTTCTACCAGGGGCAGCCGGTCAGCGCCAATTTTCGCAGCGCGGGCGCCGAGATCTATTTCGATACGAAATGGTGGAACCAGCTGGCGCTGTCTTTCGGGATACGCTACAGCCGGTTGTTCGACACAGACCCCGGAAGGCGGGGGCCCGATCAATGGGAGCTGATCCTGCCGTTGAACATATTGTCGCAGGGGTATAGCGGGCGCGCGGTGCGGGCAGTGGATTAGGTGAGACTTTCTTCTAATATTTTGATCTTCGCTTCGGCATCATCCTTCTTCTTTCGCTCAAGGTCTACCACTTCGGGCTTCGCATTTTGAACGAAGCGTTCGTTGCTGAGTTTCTTATTGACAGATTCCAAAAAGCCCTTGAGATACTGCAATTCTTTACGCATTTCTTCTTTCTGCTTATCATCGTCCAGTATCCTGGCAGTAACCATGGCAAACTTGTCTTTACCCAGGACAACAGTCAACGTCCCCCCCGGGAGTGTGTCGGGCATGCAAATGCCGCTTGCATTTACCTGCTTGCAAAGAATGGGGCCGATATGCTCATATGTAGATTTCAGCCCGGTTTGAATGTATAGGTCGACCTGTTCTTTCGGTTTTAATTGTGCCTTATTGCGGGCATCGCGGAGCGCGGTGATCACATCCTTCAACAGCTGTCCTTCGGCCAGTATGTCTGCGTCGGCTGCGCCTTCGGTTACAAATTGTTTTACACAGAGATCATCGCCTTCCGGGCGGTCGGCCAGCAGATGATAGATCTCTTCGGAGATGAAGGGCATGAACGGATGGAGCAGCTGCATCAGCTGTTCGAAGAATCCCACGGTGCGCCGATAGACCATAGCATCGACGGGCTGTTCAAAACCGGGTTTTACCCACTCCAGGTACCAGCTGCAGAAATCGTCCCATATCAGCGAGTATAGCGTCTTAAGCGCCTCGCTTAGACGGAATTCGGCAAACAGCTGTTCGATCGTAGCCCGCGCCTCGCGAAGACGATTTTCGAACCACCGGACGGGGAAAGGTGTGGGATCGCCGGAGGCGGCCAGACGAGTTTCCCAACCCTTCACGAGCTTCATCGCATTCCACAGCTTGTTATTGAAATTCCTGCCCTGTTCGAGCGCGGCCTCGTCGAAAAGAAGGTCATTGCCGGCGGGAGAGGCGATCATGATACCGAAGCGGACCGCGTCGGCGCCATATTTTTCGATAAGTGCCAGGAGGTCGGGGGAGTTGCCGAGGCTCTTGCTCATCTTGCGTCCCTGTTTGTCGCGGACCATACCCGTGAAATATACATGGCGGAAGGGGATGCGTTTTTCCATCGGCAGGCTTTCGGGGGAATACCAGAGACCGGCCATGATCATGCGCGCCACCCAGAAGAATATGATATCCTGCCCCGTGACGAGAACGGAAGTCGGGTAATAGTAGCGGATATCGGCATTGCCGGGGTTGGTAATGCCTTTGAAGACTTCGATGGGCCAGAGCCAGGAGGAGAACCAGGTGTCGAGAACGTCACCGTCCTGACGAAGCTGGCCGGCGCCGAAAGGCGGACGGCTGCCGTCGGGGGCGGAAAACAGGCGATAGGCCTCATCACGGGTGGCGGCCACGCGGAAGGTGCCGTCGGGGGCATACCACGCAGGTATCTGTTGTCCCCACCACAGCTGGCGGGAGATACACCAGTCTTCGACGTTCTCGAGCCAGTATTTATAGGTGGCCATGAACTTATCGCCGGGGTGGATATGGATATAGCCTTCGGTTACGGCTTTTAGCGCCGGTTGGGCAAGGGCCTTCATGCGGACGAACCATTGGGTCGAAATGCGCGGTTCGACAACGGCATGGGTACGTTGGGAATAACCGAGACGGGTCAGATGGTCTTCTTCCTTATTGATTAAGCCTTCGACCTTTAGTTGCTTAATCACCGCATTTCGTGCGGCGAATCTCTCCATCCCGATAAATACGCCTGCCGCGGGGCTCAGGGTGCCATCCTCATTCAGCGTATCGATAATGGGCAGCCCGTGTTTAAGGCCCAAATTATAGTCATTGATATCATGTGCCGGGGTCACTTTGAGGGCGCCCGTACCGAAGGCTGGATCGACATATTCATCGAAGATGATGGGTATTTGCCGATGTACCAGGGGAACCACCGCAAAAAGACCAGACAGATCGGTATATCTGGGGTCCGAAGGGTTGACACAGATGGCTGTATCGCCCATGATGGTCTCCGGACGTTGCGTGGCGATCGTGACCTTCCTGCCCGTGGGGCGGCCCGATTTGTCCACGATCGCATAGTCGACATAATATAGCCGGCCCTGCTCGTCCCGGTATTCTACCTCCTCGTCGCTGAGGGCGGTCTTTGCCTGTGGGTCCCAATGGATCATGCGGGCCCCGCGATAGATCAGTCCCTGTTCGTATAGCGAAACGAATACCTTGATAACGGACGCATAGTAATCGGCATCCATCGTAAAGGCCACGCGTTCCCAGTCGACGCTACACCCGAGACGGCGGATCTGGTCGTAGATGATGCCGCCGTATTTGTCCTTCCACTCGTAGGCATATTTCATGAATTCGGGCCGCGTCAGCTGGCTTTTTTCGATGCCCTTTTCCTTTAGCATACCGACCACCCTGGCTTCGGTGGCGATGGATGCGTGGTCGCTGCCGGGGACCCAGCAGGCGTTATAGCCGCGCATTCTGGCGTTGCGGATAAGAATGTCCTGTACCGTTTCATTGAGGGTGTGCCCCATATGCAGGACGCCCGTGACATTGGGAGGCGGGATCACGACTGTAAAGGAGGGACGGCCATCCGGCCGGCTGTTGAAATACCGTTGCTTCTCCCAATGGTCATTCCATTTGCCTTCAGTGTCCGACGGGGTATAATTCTTGCTCAATTGCATGTAATACAGTATTGTGTCCTCAAAGCGGGGATGCAAAGGTAGTAATTTTCAAGGCATGGGGACGAGAGGGTCCAGCCGTTGGGGATGAAAAAAAAATTCCCCACCTATATGGGGAATTGCCATAAAATATGTTTGAAGTGTAAAGTTTTATCCGATCAGTGGAGATTTAAGCGAACCAGTAAAGATAAGACAGGAACATTACCAGTCCGATAAAACCTACCGCCAGCAGAATAGTTTTCGCTGTTTCTCCGAGATGGATAGATTGAAACATCCTCTTCATAGTAAGAAATTTTAGGGTGAACCAAATTTGATTAATGGGCGGAATTCAAAGGGAACTGGAAATTTGATTCGACGGAGTGGTTTCTCAGGGGTGGGAATTGATAGCCACAAAATTAATATATTCTTTCATATCTCCAAATC
>DASYSV010000308.1:0-4802 GCA_036010185.1 Puia sp. | reverse complement strand
GAGATATAGCGATGCAGAACTTGGAGAATTCAGGGAATTGATCAACCGCAAATTGGATGCAGCTAAGAAAGAACTGGCGTATCTGCAGGGATTGATCACGCGCAAGGATGAAATGGGGGGCGATAACGATGACGCCCGCTACATGACCATGGAAGATGGAAGCATGAGCATGGAAAGAGAACAATTGAGCCAGATGGCCAGCCGTCAGATCACTTTTATCGACCATTTGGAGAAAGCCCTGATGAGGATAGAGAATAAGACATATGGTATCTGCCGGGTCACCGGTAAACTGATCGATAAGGCAAGATTGAGAGCCGTTCCACATGCTACGCTGAGTATCGAGGCTAAGCAGATGATGAATAAGTAGGAAACGCTGCCACCCGTATAATAGTCTTTTACTTTCCCTGGCGCTGAGATCGGTCGGCTGGTGGGATATTAGTCGGCACTGAGATCGGCCGGCTGGGGGAATATTTATTGGCGCTGAGATCAGGCGGCTGGTAGGATATTAGTCGGCACTGAGATCAGGCGGCTGGTAGCGTATTCATTTTATACAAAATACCTGCTTATGCGACTTGTACTACCCTTCCTGCTGGCGGCGTCGGTCAGCGCCATTGCCCAGCCAACGCCCGTAACCACCGCCAATTACCAGGCAGCCGCTCGTTTCTCACCGCGGAAAATGGAAAAAATGGTCTTCACGCTCACTGTCGACCCCCATTGGTTGAAGAAGTCCAATCGTTTTTGGTACATGTATGAGACGACGGAGGGTAAAAAATGGTATATCGTCGACCCGGTGAAGGGCGAGAAGAGAGAAATGTTCGACCGCGACAAACTTGCTGCCGGGATTTCACTGGTGGTGAAGGACCCTTTCGACGCGAAGCACCTGGGACTGGACAGTCTCAAGTTCATCAAGGATGAGAATTGGATACAGTTCGAGGTGAAGAGTTCGCAGGATGCTGATAAAAAAGATTCTGCTGAAGGAGCTATGGGTAATGGCGGAGGGGGTAATCGTCGTCGCGGAGGCGGTGGTGAAGCGGGTGCAGGTGGCGCCGGCGCAAGGCAGAAGAAGGTCTATTATTTCGAATACAACCTGGTCGACGGAACGCTCAACGAGCTTACCGGCTATAAGAAGCCTAAACACAAACCCAACTGGGCCAATATCTCCCCCGACAGCAATACGATAGTCTTTGGCAGGCATTTCAACCTCTATTGGATGGACAGGGCCAATTATGAAAAGGCGCTGAAGAATGAAGATGACAGCACGATCGTCGAGCACGCGCTGACGAGTGACGGCATGGAGAATTTCAGCTATCACGGCACAGGCGCGGTGGGTGGCGGGGGAGAGACGAATGTCGACAAGGAAAAGAACAAGGACAAACGGAAACCCGCCCAGCTGTTCTGGAGTCCCGATTCGAAACATTTCGCGATGTCGCGTTCGGATCAGCGGAAGGTAAAAGACCTCTGGGTCATCAACTCGCTGGCTGAGCCGCGCCCTACGCTGGAAACGTATAAATATATGATGCCGGGAGAAAAAGAGGCGCCGGTGGAACAGCTGGTCGTCTTCGATATGACGGCGCATACCCACCAGGCGGTCGGCGTCGCGGAATTCAAGGACCAGGACCTGGCCATTTGGTCGGCTCCGCCGAAGGGACGGCATCGTGACGATGAATACCGGGTACAATACTGGCTCGGCACCAATACGAAATTCTATATCACCCGTACCAGCCGCGATCTGAAACGCATCGACGTATGTGCGGTGGCGGTAGGTGACACGGTGGCCAGGCCGCTGATACAGGAGCGTCTGAATACCTATGTCGAGCTGCGCCGGCTCGGGCTCGTGAACGAAGGACGGGAGTTGATCGAATGGAGCGAGCGCGACGGATGGGCGCATTTCTATCTCTATGACGGCAGCGGGAAATTGGAGAACCGCATTACCAGCGGACCTTTCCATTGCGAGGATATCATCGGCATCGACGATAAGAAACGGATACTTTACTTCACGGCGAACGGGAAAGAATCGGGTGAAGACCCTTATTTTCTGCATGTCTACAAGGTGAACCTGGATGGAAGCGGATTGGCGTTGCTGGACCCGGGGGATTTCGATCATCTCGGGGAGATGGATGACGACGAGGAGTTTTTTGTCGATAATTTTTCGAGGGTGAACACGGTGCCAAAGTCGGTGCTTTACAGCAGCAGCGGCAGGAAGGTAATGGATCTGGAGACGGCGGACCTGAGCTCGCTGTTCGAGGCGGGGTACCGGTTCCCGCAGCCATTCAAGGTCAAGGCGGATGATGGGATCACGGATCTATATGGCGTTATGTATAAGCCCTTCAATTTCGATAGCACCAAAAAGTATCCTTTAATGGAATATGTCTACCCCGGTCCGCAAACGGAGGCGGTGAGCAAGGCCTTTACCCGCGGGTTAGACAGGACGGATCGGCTCGCGCAGCTGGGGATGATCGTGATCACTGTCGGTAACCGCGGCGGTCATCCTTCACGCAGCAAATGGTATCACAACTATGGATATGGCAATCTGCGGGACTATGGGCTGGCCGATAAAAAGGCTGCGGCCGAGCAGTTGGCGGACCGTTATTCCTTTATCGATATCAACAGGGTTGGGATCTATGGACATAGTGGGGGAGGCTTCATGACTTCGGCCGCGTTACTGGTTTATCCGGATTTCTTCAAGGTGGGCGTGTCGTCGTCGGGCAATCATGACAATGCGATCTACAACCGCTGGTGGAGTGAGAAGCATCATGGGGTGAAGGAGATGGTAAGCGACAAGGGGGATACGACATTCCTGTATTCAATAGAAAAGAATCCGGAGATCGCGAGTCATTTGAAGGGGCATCTGTTGCTGTCGACGGGCGACATCGACAATAACGTGCATCCGGGGAATACGATCCGGCTGGCGAATGCGCTGATCAAGGCTGACAAACGGTTTGACCTGGTGCTGTTGCCCGGGCAGCGGCATGGCTATGGGGACATGACGGAATATTTCTGGTGGCGTATGGCCGACTATTTTTCGTATTGGCTTATCGGGGATAAAACGGTGAGGCCGATATCTATCGATGAGATGGACAATGAGGTTCCACAGACGGGGGCGAAGGCGGGGAGTAACCGGGAACCTTCCGGCTGGGGGGATGATGATGACGATGATGGGGATTGGGATTATTAATGGCAGGCACCCCGGATGGACGCGCGGAGGCTTCGGTGGGCGTCGGGGGCGATCATTTGCGGTTCCGGAACCGCCAGAGGAGGTCTTCGCCGGTGATGGACCAATTGGTGATCTTTAAGAGCGGGTTAACTGTCTGCAGCAATTTTGTGAACTGATCGAATGTCGGCCGATTGTCCCTGAAGACGGTGATGAGGATCTCCTGACCGCGGTCATCGAGACGGTAGCGGATGCGATAATTGGCGTTGAAGCGGAATGAGTTCTTGTTATAGAATGCGTAGCGTATTTCGAGGATATCTGTAAAGGGGATGGCAGTTTCGCCATCCTTTCTCATTATATAAAGATTGTGTTCGTCGAATTCCAATGGTTTGCGGAGATACCGGTATGTGACGACGTTGGTCGTTTGCCCGATCGTAAATGCGAATGATAGCATTGCGCCGAGGACGCATACTATCTCGAAGGCAGGGTGCGTAGGGGATGACCGGACTGCTATTTCGAAGATTATTGCAAAGCAGATCGCGGCGCCAAAAGTGATATATACCCATTTAAAGGTTGGCGGCGGAGAGGTTAGGGGTGTTCGCATAGGTGAATTTACTTCACTTCCTGCATTTCCACCAGCTTTCGGTAAAAGCCCTGTAGCTGCATCAGCTGATCGTGGGTACCACGCTCGACGATACGGCCTTTTTGGAGGACGATGATCTCGTCGGCATGGCGGATGGTGCTGAGCCGGTGGGCGATGACGATGCTGGTGCGGTGTTCCATCATCTTATTGATAGCGTCCTGTACGAGGCGTTCGCTTTCGGTGTCGAGCGAGGAGGTGGCTTCGTCGAGGATGAGGATGGGGGGATTTTTCAGGAGGGCGCGTGCGATGGTCAGGCGTTGACGTTCGCCGCCACTGAGCTTGCTGCCGCGGTCACCGATGTTGGCCTGGTAACCTTCTTCTTTTGCGGTGATAAAACTATGCGCATTGGCGATGGTGGCTGCCCGGATGATCTCGTCCATGGTGGCGTCGGGTTTGCCGAGCGCGATATTGGCGGCGATGGTATCGTTGAAGAGGATGGGCTCCTGTGTCACGATGCTCATTTGTTCCCGGACCGAGCGGAGCGAATAGTCCTTGATGTTAGTACCGTCGATGAGCAACCTGCCGCCGGTGACGTCATGAAAACGGGGTATCAGATCGGCTAAGGTGGATTTGCCTGCCCCGGAGCTGCCGACGAGCGCGATGGTCTTTCCTTTTTCGATGACCAGATCGATATTCTCGAGGATGCCGGCGTCTTCATAGGAGAAGCTGATGTCGCGGAATTCGATCCTGTCGCGGAAGGCCTCGAGTTTTTTAGCCTGCGGGTCGTCGTGGATGGTTACCGGCGCATGGAGAAGGTCTTCAACCCTTTCCATCGCCGCTGCGCCGCGTTGTACGTTGAATATAGACGTCGACAGGGTCTTGGCGGGGTTGATCAGCATCGCGAAAACGGCGATATAGGTGATCAGATCACCTCCGGAAAAACCATTGCCTTTCGTATGGAAGATAAGCATCCCGCCATAATAAAGAATGATGGTCAGGATGACGATGCCCAGCGTCTCGGTAAGTGGGGAGGCTAAGTCGCGGCGGGCGTTCATCTTGTTGCGGATA
>DASYSV010000299.1:0-4054 GCA_036010185.1 Puia sp. | reverse complement strand
GTTTGGCGAGGATTATTGTGTATCTTCCGACTATGAGAAAATGGCTAGTCGCGTCGATGATAGCCGGCCTGATTGGGACCGGCGTTCACGGGCAACCGCCCTCCGGGCATCCCCCAGCCGGGCAATCACCCCACGAAAAATATTCCGTCGATGCCGCATCGGAGGAGCATGCAGGAGTACCAAAAGGCGAGCTGCTTCATTTTACGCTGAACAAAAGCAACATTTTTCCCGGCACCCGCCGGGAGTATTGGGTATATGTGCCGGCGCAATATCGACCGGACAAGCCGGCCTGCGTCTATGTCAACCAGGATGGTGTGCAATGGAAGGCTCCGACGGTATTCGACAATCTTATCAATAGTGGTGAGATGCCTGTGACCGTTGGAATTTTTGTTCAGCCCGGTCGGGTCATCGCCCAGGATACGGCGGCCGAGCTGGATCGGTTTAACCGCAGCTTCGAATACGATGGCATCGGAGACGGTTATTCCCGAATGCTGTTGGATGAATTGCTGCCGGAAGTGGAGAAGCAGCATACCAGCGACGGAAGGCCCATCCGTCTTTCTCCCAATGGAAATGACCGGGCTATCGGCGGATCGAGCAGTGGAGCCGTGTGCGCATTTACTGTGGCCTGGCAGCGGCCGGATGCGTTCACGCGGGTGTTCAGCGCGATCGGCACCTATGTGGGTTTACGAGGCGCGGATCGGTACCCTATCCTCATCCGGAAATACGAGCCCAAACCGATACGCGTGTTTATGCAGGACGGCTCCAATGATCTCAACATTTACGGGGGAGACTGGTGGATGGCGAACCAGACCATGGAGCGCGCGCTGATCTTTGCCGGCTATGAGGTTCGGCATGTTTGGGGCGAGGGAGGTCATAGCGGCGCACAGGGGACCTCGCTTTTCCCGGAAGCCATGCGGTGGCTTTGGAAGGATTGGCCGCGGCCGGTGGCAAAAGGGAGCAGCGCAAACCAGGTCCTGCACGATATCCTGGCGTCGGGTGAGGATTGGGAATTGGTGGGAGAAGGTTATGGGTTTACGGAAGGGACGGCAGCGGATGCGACAGGCAATGTTTTTTTTCAGGATATTCCCGCTTCGGCGACCTACGAGGTAAAACCCGGCGGGCATCCTGTCGTGATATCGAAGGAGGCAAAAAAGGCGAGTGGTACCTGTTTCACCACCGATGGCAGCCGATATGAGGTAGCAACAGGAAGCAGGCAGATACTTCGATATGAAGACGGAGGTAAGGTCTCCGTGATCGCGGACAATATCGCGGGCAACGATCTGCTCGTCGCGCGGAACGGAAATGTATATGTGACGGCTCCCGATGGAACGGAAAAGCCCAGTAAACTGTACCTGATAAGGCCCGGCCGCCAGCCGGTGGTCGTGGATTCGGGGTTGAAGTTCATCAATGGACTTTGTATGACACCTGATCAGTCGCAATTGTATGTGGCCGAATCGGCCTCTCACTGGATTTGGATCTACAGCATCCTTTCCGATGGCAGTCTGGGAAATAAACAGCGCTTTGGCTGGCTGCATTCCCCCGATGACCAGGAGACGGCATGGCCCGACGGGATGAAATGCGATCGCGAAGGCAGGTTATATGTAGCGACCCGGTTGGGGATACAGGTGCTCGATCCTTTGGGAAGGGTCAACGCGATATTACCGGTGCCATCCGGGCAGGCTTCCAATTGCTGTTTCGGCGGCAGGGATTTTGATGTTCTTTATGCGAGTTGCGGAGGCCGCGTTTACAGACGACGGCTGCGAGTGAGGGGTTGCAATCCTTTTGAAGCCCCGAATAAGCCCGGTCCGCCGCATTTGTGAGTTTAAACTGTCGAGAATCCGGCGCGACTCTTCGGGATAAATGGCGATGCGGTGGTTGATCATGAAGATGGGGGTATGGGCGCCGGTCTCGCCGGTCCTGACCCTGATGACCTCGGATGGCTGCGACGGCATATGACAGCGGGAGCAGTTCAGTTTTAAGAAACCGATATTCGAAGCATCGGCTATTTTGCAAAAATTATGATTGGTTTCGGAGTGACAGGTCTGGCAGCGTCGGGCATACGCGGCCCAGTCGCCGTGATCATTGACGTGCGTGTCGTGACAGGTGGAGCAGTCCATTTCGCTGCCCCGGAAACACTTACTGGAAGCCAGCAGCGCCAGCTGATCGCCATGGACATCCGGCTGGTTGGACCCGACATGCGCCGACACCGCAAACTGCGAAAGCGAATCTCCGGGCCGGAAGGCGAACAGGGACCTCAGCTGGATATTATTGCTGCCCGCGTGGCATACAGCGCATAGATCGATCTTTTGCCGGCGGGTAAGGTTCTTATAGGACGAGATATATCTTCCGATCTTTTCGCCGGGATTTTCGGTGTGGAAAGCGACGTGATTGGCGGCGGGGCCATGACATCGCTGGCAATCGATGTTTACTATCAGCGAGTTTGCGTCGAGTGCATTGACATTTTTGGGATCGGAGGGGGAGCCAGAGCGGCGGGAGGAAGGGGAGATATAGGTGGTGTGGCATTCGAAGCACCGTAGTAGTACGGGTCTGTCGAAAAAAGGCATGCCAGCGGGATAGCCGGGGCTGGTGGTCCAGCGATGCAGATCGGTAAAATAAGAGATGGGCAGCTGGTATAGCTGGTCGTCCTTCCAATACAGATAGCCCTGTCCCTTCTCATAACCGAAAACGATATCGAAACGTTGCACCCGGACTTCCTTGTTCCGGACATACAGGACCTGGTAGGGAGTTCCTCCGCGATCTTCCATAACGACGCGGACCGAGTCATTTACCACGAAGGTGTTGGAGTCCCTGGAAAAACTGCCCCGGATGGTATTGAAGGAGGCCAGCGCGGCCGAATGGAAATGCGGCGTATGTCCATAAGCGTTGACGATGGACGCATGGCAGGACGCGCAGGAGGCAGGGTCGGCATAGGCCTTACCCCTGGGATCGCGGGCCCCGGAGTCGAGACAGCGGGAGAATAGCAGGATGCCGGCGAATACGGCCACGGTGCATAGGATCGCGGTTCTCATTGGGGGACCTTTATTTTTGCTGCAAGGCCCTTGCTGTTGAAGAGCTCGACATAGGAGGCATTTTTACCTGCGGTCAGGAATCTGCCCGATTGAGATAAGAACGACGAGCCATCGTACGCTTCGGTTTTCTGGATATGCCCATCGGCAAAATGGACGATAGCGTAGGTGATATCCGGGGTCATTCGAATTACGAGAGGCGCTTTGTTCAGGCGATACAGCTTCAGCGGCCCCCGATGCTGGCTGGCAGCAATGAGATATTGCCCCCGGGCACCCTGTAGTTTTACCAGTGCCTTGCCATTGCCGGGAATATAGATGCCGCTGGCCGCGATAGATTGCGGCGTGAAATGTCCTTTCCCATCGCCTTTCAGAAGCAGACCATTGAGGGCATCGTACCGGCCTGTTCCTACTTCGGTGCCGTAGTCGTTGCCATTGAGCAGCACATCAGGATTGCCATCGCCGTCGAAATCATCCACGACCATGCCATTGATCACCGAGACCTGTGCCCCGATGGGCAGCGGGATCATGGTGAACCGTCCGTTGCCGTCATTGCGAAGATACACGGAACGCATCTCGTTCGCCGAGAGCCGGATGGCGCTTTTCCGTTGTTCGGGCGAGAGGATATCGTCCATGGTGGCCAGCGCGAAAGGTTTATAGGTGGGATATTTTTTCTTGATCCCAGGCATTTGCCGCGCGATGTCGTCGCGTCCCATCGCGGGGAACTCTTTCTTTTCTCCTTTGACGTCCGGCAGGTAGATGGAGGGTATGGCGATATAGGTGCCGCTGTTGCCGAAATCGCCGGCGGTGACGCACACCGGGTACCGGTCGCTGGCCCTGTAGAGCGAGTTCAGACCGAGATTGCCGATGATATAGTCAGTGCGACCCGTGTGCCGGAAATCTCCTGCCGCGATGGAATTCCACCAGCCTGTTTTGTCGCCGATGCCCGTTTTCCCGGTGACATTGGTAAATTTTCCATGGTCGTTGTGGAAAAAGGTGACGGGCATCCATTCGCCCACTACGATGAGATC
>DASYSV010000155.1:0-6733 GCA_036010185.1 Puia sp. | reverse complement strand
TCTAAGCGGCCGGATGGGATGCGTGCGCCTGCCTGCACGCGATGGATCAAAGTTTGATGAATTCGACGCGGCGGTTTTGGGCTTTGCCGGCGGCGGAGGTATTGGGGGAGACGGGTTGGGTCGCGCCTTTGCCGTCGGTTTGCAGGCGGGAGGCGTCGATGCCGAATGTTTTGATGAGGGCGTCTTTGACGGCGGCAGCGCGTTTTTGCGAGAGGGCGAGATTTTGGGCGGCGTCGCCATCGCTGTCGGTATGGCCGACGATCTTTACGTTCACGGTGCCATTGTCTTTGAGGACTTCGGCGATATCTTTGAGCGACCCATAGGATTCGGGTTTGAGGACTGCCGAATTGACGTCGAAGAGGATGCCGGTAGTGGAGAAGCGGCCTTCGGTAATGAGCTTGTTGCGGGTGTCGGGGGCGCCGACGGCCAGGCAGAGGTTACCGATGAGATAGCGGTCGCCGGCGATGGTGCCGTTGTCGAGATAGAAGAGAACGCTGTTATAATTCTTTCCGGTCTCGAAGGCGCGGGGCATGTCCCAGACCTTTTCTTCATTCATGTACATGCGCAAACGCTGACGCTGGCGCCAGATGGACAACCTGACGGTTCGTTTGGCGGGCTCGCGGGAGACCCAGTCAGTCTGTTCGATCTCATTGCTCATTGTCTGCAGGTCATCGCTGAAGACCGCACAACGGGTGAGGCCGCTGGCCGATCCGCCGCCGGGTGTAAGGGAAAGATCGACGCCATTGCGTTTGGCACTGAAGCCAAGGGATGCGAATTGTTTTCCGGGATCGGGTATGGCATAGAAGCCCAGACCGATCCTTCCCGAATAGACGGTATTCTTTTCGCTGCATACGAGGTCGAACTGGAGCGTGAAATTATCGGGGAGGCTGGTGATGAATTCCGGGAGGAAGACGCCTTTTTTGGTTAGCGACAGCCATTTGCCGTCACGACCTTCGATGGTCTGTATCTCGCCGGTGCTGTTGGTATTCCATTTATCGGGGAAGTCGCCGATCGCGTCGGGGGCGAAGTCTTCGACGACGAGGATCTTATCGCCGGGGATGAAATCGAATTTGCTGTATGTTTTGAGATCGGAAGAGGTGGTGGGGGAGGCGGAGGGTGCGGATGCGCCGGAGGGTGCGGAGAGCGAGGCTGGGGTACCGGCGGCGGAGGAGGGTGCGGAGGAGGGTGCGGCGGTTCCGTTATGGAGGGCAGCGACGGTTTTGGCGGAATCGGATTTGGCGTTCTTTGGCTTTTTTGGGGAGAAAAGTTTGTTTATCAGTTTATTCGAAACATTATTGGCGGTTTGTTCGGTGGCTATGGCCGCACCTTCGCGGACGCCTTGTCCTGCCTGTTGTTTGATAAGGTCACCGGTGGACTGTCCGAGGGACAATGTGCCGTAGCAGAGGAGGCAGACAGTGAAGAGATACCCTTTCATAATAGTGGTGTTTTGGCGAAAGTAGGAAGACGGCGACCGTGGTGGCGATCAGACTGCGTATCCGGCGGACCCGATTACATTTTCGGTAGGGACTTCGCCAAAATTTAGCCTAATTTAGGTCGATGCTCAGGACGGCCGTACTCATATTGCTGCTGCTACCGGGGCTATGGGCCCGGCCGCAACCTTTTCCACAGCTGAGGTTTACCCGGCTGACCGAACGGGACGGGCTTTCCTGTGACAAGGCCAGCGGCGTAACACAGGATAAGGATGGCATCATTTGGATCAGTACGAATAACGGTCTGAACCGGTGGGACGGTTACGGTTTCACGCATTGGTTCGCCAACCCGGACGACAGCATGACGATACCCGCCAATCTGATCGAAGACCTTGTCGCCGACAAGAAGGATAATATCTGGATGGTGACGTCGGGCGGGGTCTGCAAATTCAGCACACTTACCCATAAGGTGACGAGGTTCGGACATGGAGACACGGCTCCGGCGGTCTTTCGCACATTCGATGATCCCAGGATCTGTTTTGTCAATGATGAGTATACATACATCGTCTCGCCTGACGGGCTTTATCAAATCCATTCCGACGGGCATTACAGTGTTGTCGATGAGGGGTTTTCACCGTTTGTATTTTCGGAAAGGCGGTATACCCATTATTATAAGATGGTGCGGGACAGAGAGGGCGGGCTATGGGCCTTCCGGGAGAACCATGTCTATCGTCTCGATCCTGTTACCAAACGGGTGCGGCAATCTTTCGAGGTTGGGGAGCATGTCAGCATTTACGATATGCTTTTCGACAGCGAGGATCATTGCTGGGTAAGCACCTGGAACAGGGGCATTCTGCGTATAGATGCGGATGGCGTCGTATCTGCCGTGCCCGGCGATTTCAAAGGTGTCGCGGTAGAGCGAGGGGTCGAATGGTCGTATAATGGCCGGCGTTACCTGGTCTTTGCAACGACCCAACCTTCGCTCGTCCTTGTCGATGAGAAGACGGGGAATACGCGGTCTTATCTCTACGAACAAAAGATGGAAAGTATCGGCGCGCCCTTCGTCGACCGTCAAAACATGCTCTGGGTCCCGACTACACATGGCGTTCTGTATGTCAGCTCGTCCGGCAAGTTGTTCGATTTTCTGCCGGTGAGCATGGGCCCGGGGGGAAAACCGGACAGTGCGTACCTGGCCACGGCCTATGACTTGCGGGAAGAACCCAGCGGTTATTGGATCGCGCGGCGATATAACGGAGGCATGCTTTGGTTCGACAAGGACTGGCGACTGGTCCATGGATGGCTGAAACCGGTGGATTCGGTAGGTGAGGGTTTTCGTGAGGATATCGGTACGATCAGGGAGGTGTACGACTTCAGGCAGAGGGGCGACAGCATGTTTATTACGACGGAATGGGGGATTATGGTCATGGATCTGAAGACGCTGCATCGCACTATGATCCGGTACCAAGGTCCAACGCCGATCATCCGACTGAGAACGATCGTGCCGGTAAGCGATCATAAGTGGCTGATCCGGAGTTTCAGCAATGGTGTTTTCGAGTTCGATCCGGTGGCCCTGCGTTTTGTGCGACACTATCAGCTGGTGGGTCAATGCACAGGATGCGGCAATGTCAGCGCCAATTATATGGTGCGGGATCATAAAGGGAGGATCTTTCTTACTACCAATGGCGGGCTTTTCCAATACAATGAGAGGGCTGACACCTTCCTTCCCGTACGGGTGGCGGGTCCGCATTCTTTTGGCAACTCGCTGATCGGCGAGGCAGTGGACAGCGCGGGTCTTATCTGGTTGGGGGTCGACGATGGCATTTGTGCGTATGATCCCGATGCGGGCCGCATAACGCGTGTGCTGACCGAGCACAACAGTATAGGCCCCGTGAACCGGATCGCCATCGATTCGCTCCAGAACGTCTGGTTCAGCAGTCCCGCGGGGTATTGGTGCTGGCTGCGCCGCCAGGATAAGCTGATCCAGTTCAGGTTCAGCCTGGGTCTTCCCGACAATGACGAAGGCTTTTTTTATACTGCCTCCAACGGCAACGTATATGCGGGGTGCACCGGTGGCGTGATATGGTTCCATAACGACAGGCTAATGCAGTATGACGCGACCAGCAGCGTAAAGATCATGGATGCGGTCGCCGGGGGTGTTCCCGTGGACCTCACGACGGCTTCGAACGGTGAAAAGCGATTGACGCTTGGGCCCGACCAGAATAACCTCCAGGTGAATTTCGATGTCATCAATTACGATCTGCCGGAGAATAACCTTTTCTACTATCGACTCAAACCCGGGCCGGGGAGTTGGGTACAGCTGGAGAACGGGCGTCTTTCTTTCAACAATTTGCCCGCGGGTGAATATGAGCTGGCGGTGAGGGGCGGCAATAAGGTAACGGGCAATTTTACGGCAGAAGACAGGCTGGTCTTCGTGATCCGGCCGTATTGGTGGCAGTCGTGGTGGTTCAAGACTTTGGTAGCGCTGGCGCTGATGTCGTCGATCGGCGTGCTGGTATGGCTGCGTATCCGGCATATCCGGCGGGAAGCCGCTTTTCGTCAAAAGATGGCGGACACCGAGCTGCGGGCGTTGCGCGCGCAGATGAACCCGCATTTTATCTTCAACAGTCTGAATAGCATCGAGAACTTCATGATGAAGAACGAGAAGTGGCTGGCGAGCGACTATCTTAATAAGTTTGCGCGGCTGTTCCGGATGATCCTGCACAGCAGCAGGAATGAGCTGGTGCCTTTTGCCAAGGACATGGAGGCCTTGCAGCTGTATGTGGACCTGGAGAGCTTGCGATTCAACAATAAATTCGACTACCGTACGAAGATCGATCCTTTGCTGGTAGACGGAGAATACCGGGTGCCGTCGTTGCTGATACAACCTTATGTCGAGAATGCGATCGTGCATGGGATCGGGCTGAGCAAGAAGAGGGGGTTGTATGTACAGTTGACGGCCTTCCTGCAGGGGGATTGTATCCATTATATCATCCGGGACAATGGGATTGGCCGCAGACAGGCGGAGGAAGTCAACCAGGTGAACCGGCCGAATCACCGGAGTGTCGGATTGTCGATCACGGCCGACCGGATCAATATTTTCAGTCATCAGCAGCGTTCTGAAGGGAGTGTTACGATTACGGATCTTTGGGAGGAGGATGGGACGGCGGCGGGGACGAAGGTGGAGGTGATCATTAAAGCGGTGTAGGGTGATGGGGGCGGCGCGGTGGGCGGGGTGGGTGGCAACTGGAGGGCGGCGGAAGGCGGCGGGGCGGGGCGGGAGCCGGAGGTGGGCAGGAGGTCGGCGGGGCGTGAGCCGGGGCGGGAGCTGGAGGTGGGCGGAGTGGGAAGGGTTAAGCATACCTTTATTATGGAGCAGATAAAAGTCATATTGGTAGACGATGAGCGTAGCAGTCTGCAGAACCTGGAGCAGAAGATCGTCGAGTTCTGTCCAGAGCTGAAGATCGTTGCGGCCGTAGATCAGCCCAGCGAAGCCATATTCCTGATCAGGCATCACCGGCCGGATGTTATATTCCTGGATATCGAGATGCCGCATATCAATGGTTTCCGGATGCTGAATGAGCTGGGAGAGTATGAGTCGGAAATAGTGTTTACGACGGCATATAACCACTATGCCATAGAGGCGTTGCGTCTGAGTGCCTTCGACTACCTGATGAAGCCGGTATCGATACAGGACCTGCGCGATACCGTGGGTCGTCTTTCCCGGCATCTGGCCGCGGCGACACAGGAAAGACTGAATGTGCTGCGACAGTCGCTGAGCAAGAATATCAGCCAGGAAAGCAAGATCGCGGTGCCGACATGGGAGGGGCTGGAATTCATCCTCATCCGGAATGTGTTGCGTATCGAGTCCAGTTCGAATTATTCGCGCATCTTTTTTATCAGCGGCGAATCGTTGCTGGTGACCAAACAATTGAAGGAATTCGAGGAGATGCTGACTCCCTACCGGTTTTGCCGCGTGCATAACGTGCATCTGATCAACTTAAACTACGTGAAGAAGTATATACGCGGCGAAGGCGGTAGTGTAGTGATGGAGAATGGGGATGAGATAGATGTGAGCAGAAGGAAGAAAGATGATTTTTTGAAGTTGATCAATTTGTGAGGGGGGCGGAACAGATGAAGTGCAGACGGCGCCGGGATTGGTGGATATCGGGTATATACCGGCGGGGACGCAGCAGTGACTATTCGGAACGCAGGCTATCGACCGGGTTGGCGATCGCGGCGCGCACTGCCTGGAAGCTGACGGTGAACAGGGTCAGCGCGATTGCGCCCAGCGCGCAGGCCGCGAAGATCCACCAGGACACTCCGGTGTGATAGCTATAGCTATTCAGCCAGCCGTGCATGATCCAGTAAGCCACGGGCGAGCCGATGAGGAGCGACAGACTTACCAGCAACAGGAATTCGCGGGACAGGAGGCTCCAGAGATGGGGGACCGAGGCGCCGAGAACTTTGCGGATGCCGATCTCGCGGGTACGTTGTTCGGCTACGAAAGCCGAGAGTCCCAGGAGTCCGAGACAGGAGATGAGGATGGCGAGGATCGTAAAGAAACCGGCCAGCTGGCCGACGCGTTCTTCATCGGCGAATTTTTTGGCGTATTCCTGATCGGCAAAGGATGAAGTAAAGGGATCGTCGGTATCATAGCTTTTAAAGATGGACCCGATGGCCGCCAGCGCCCGGTGTATACCGACCTGCGGTTTGACGCGGATGGTGACGAGGTTTGCGCGATTGTTGCCGTCGGTTTTGCGGCTGAGGTTAAAGATCATCTGTCTTGCGGATTCGAAAGGGTTTTGGCTGATCATATCCCTGACCACGCCGATGACGGTATACCTGCCGTTGGCTCCCCAGTCGACTATTTCGCCGATGGGATGTTTGAAGCCCATGTATCTCACCGCCGTCTCGTTGATGATGAAGGCATTGGAATCGGTAGCGAGGTCGCTGCTGAAATCGCGGCCTTCGACGATCTTCCATCTTGTAGTGCGTCCGAATTCCGGGGTCACGGTATTGACGGTGAACTCTTCCTGTAGCGACGGGTCTTTTCCGCGCCAGCTATAGCCCATATTCGTGGTGTAGGTGTCGATGACGGAGTTTTGTGAGGCCGCTACGTCTTCTATCAGGCCGGTTTGCAGCAACCGGGTGCGGAGGGCATCGTAGTGCTGACGGGTATTGCCATTCTGCATAGGGACCATGACGAGGCTGTTGCGATCGTAACCGACGGGCCGATCCTTCACATATTGTATCTGGTGGAATACGGCGATGCTGCCGATGATGAGGATCACGGATACGGAGAA
>DASYSV010000289.1:0-7263 GCA_036010185.1 Puia sp. | reverse complement strand
AAAAAATTGCAGACGAAAAGCAGCTGCGCGGCGAACGATACGATGGCGATCGCCGAGATGAATTCATTCAAGGTGCCAAACTGATTAAATGTAGTCCAGTTCGAAAAATCATAATACCTTCTCGGTAATCCCGCCATTCCTTCATAATACATCGGCCAGAAAATGAGATAGGCCGCAGGCAGCGTCAGCCAGAAATGAACATAGCCTACGACGGGGTTCATGAAGCGGCCGAACATTTTCGGGAACCAATGATAGATCCCCGCGAACATGCCGAATACCGCCGAGATCCCCATCACGAGATGGAAATGAGCGATCACGAAATACGTATCGTGGAGCTGAATGTCCAGTGGTGCATTTCCCAGGTAAATGCCCGTGAGACCGCCGGAAATAAAGGTGCTCACGAATCCGATGGAGAACAGCATGGCCGGCGTGAACCGTATATTGCCGCGCCAGAGCGTGCTGATCCAGTTGAAGACCTTGATAGCAGATGGAACGGCGATCATTACGGTGAAGACCACGAACAGCGACCCCAGGAAGGGATTCAAACCCGACACGAACATATGATGTGCCCAAACCATAAAAGACAGACACAATATCGCGAACATCGAGATCACCATAGCCGTGTAACCAAAGATCGGCTTACGCGAATTGACGCTGATGATCTCCGATACCATCCCGAAGGCAGGGAAGATCACTATATATACTTCCGGGTGTCCCAGGAACCAGAACATGTGCTGATAGAGGATCGCGCTTCCTCCCGTGCCCGAAAGGGCCCTGCCCGTCTCACCCAGGTAAATATCGGAAAGGAAGAAGCTGGTACCCGCATTGCGGTCCAGCAGCAGCAGGATGAAACAGGACAACAGCACCGGAAAGGACAGTAATCCCATGACGGCGGTATACCCCAGCCCCCAGGTGCTCAACGGCAGCCTGTTCATGGACATTCCCTTGGTACGCATATTCAGGATCGTGGCAATATAGTTGATGCCTCCCATCAGGGTCGACATGATGAAAAACGACAAACTGATAAGCCATAGGTCCATTCCATTCTGATCGCCCGGATCGGCCTGTTTCAACGCGCTCAGCGGCGCATAGGCCGTCCATCCTTCCCCCGAGGGCCCGCCATGCACGAAGAACGAGGCTGCCATGATCACGCTGCTTACAAAGAACGCCCAGTACGATAGCATATTTATCACCGGAGAAGCCATGTCTCTCGCACCGACCTGCAACGGGATCAGAAGGTTCGCAAATGTCCCGCTCAACCCCGCCGTCAGCACGAAAAAGATCATAATGGTCCCATGCATGGTCATCAGCTGATAGTAGGTAGAAGGGTCTATTTTACCCGTGGGAAATAGATGATGTGAGAAATGTTGTAAGAAGGGATACGTCGCATTGGGAAAGCCTAGCTGCAAACGCATAAGAACCGAGAAGCCGCCTCCGACGATGGCCCATAAAATGCCGGTGATGAGGAACTGTTTGGAGATTACCTTATGATCCGTGCTAAAGACATACTTCGTGATGAAAGACTTTTTTTCCATTCGCGACTAAGCCGGCTCAACTATTGTGCCCCGGGGGTGGATGGGTGAGGAGCCCGGTGCCGGCATGGGGAATTTTTTTCCGGATGTGGAAAAATCGTCCGGAAAGGGCTGCGCGGCGATCAGGCACCCTTCACACACCGGTACAGATCGCGGTTCAGCGCCTCGGTCAACGGGCCCGGTTTTCCCTTACCGATCGTCCTCCCATCTACATTCACCACCGGCCAGATATGTTTACCGGTACTGGTGATAAAGACCTCTTTTGCCGCATACAGCTCCTCCAGCGTCATATCCCGTTCTTCCACCGGCACCTGCCTCCGTGCCAGTTCCATCACCTTTCCGCGGATGACGCCATGCAGGATATTGCGCGAAGGCGTCACCAGCCGGCCGCCGCTAAGCCCGCCGCCATGGCCGCCTCTAAGCCCACCGCTAAGCCCGCCGCCATGCCCATCCCCATCCTCCCCCGTAAGTATAAAGACATTACTTCTGGGGCATTCGGAAACAACGCCGTCAAGATGATAAAGTACATCGTCCGCGCCCTGCTCGCGGATGAATGGCTTCAACCAGATGGCCATAAGGTAGTCGATGGTCTTGACATCGGGCAATTGGCGGATGTGCGGATAGCTCACCAGTCGGATGGCGACAGGCAGCTCAGCGGTCGGCACCACTGTCAGCGGGCTTTGGCTGATCACGAGATTGGGACGGTCGATGGAATAGGCATCCGCCGCATAGCCTCCCGTCAACGTCAGCCGGACGCCGGAATCGGGCAGCTGGTTCTTTTCCATGAGCTCGTCGATCCTGCCGCGCAACACGTCGGCCGACAGTCCCGTCTCCAACCTCATGCGTTCGGCACTACGGAAAAATCGGTCGAGATGCTCGTTCAGGAAGATCGGCCGGCCATCCAGCGTCTTGAAAAAATCGAAAATGGCATAGCCGCGCTGGATCGATAGATCGCCCACCTGCAGTGAAGCCCGGCGTGTCGGCACCAATGCATCGTTGAACCAAACAAATAATTCTTTCACTTTATGCGGTTGTATTTTCGAAGTATCGGCAAGACCTTGTCCATCGGCAGCGCCTCCGCCACATGCCCGGCCCTCCCCTTTGTGGTCGTTGCGGCCAGCAGAGAATTGACGATAGCTTCTTCCGTGGCCTCGATAACGGCCATAAATAGAGGCGACACGGCGTCATTCGAAAGATCGGCGCGCATCAGCACGGGTTGCGACGGTAGGTTCGGGATCCGCAGGCTGTCATTCGTGGAGAAGGCCACGACATAATCGCCGCTACCGTTGGAAGCAATGCCGCCTGTTTTGGCAAGTCCCATGATGGCGCGTTTGGCCAGACGGCCAAGATTTCGGGCGTCCAGCGGCGCGTCTGTGGCTACTATGATCATACAGGAGCCATCCGCACCCCCCACTTTCCCCCCGTCGCGCCCCGCGTCATTCCCCACGCCGCTCCCCGCCAGTTCCCTGCTATATTCATACTTCCCCAGTTCCTTTCCGACAGGAACACCATCTATTTCCAGCACACCTCCGAAATTCGTTTGTACAAGGACGCCGACGGTATACCCTCCGAGCGACAACGGCAATTTCCTTGAGGCGGTGCCAATCCCTCCTTTGAACCCGAAACAGATAGTACCTGTGCCGGCGCCGACACACCCTTCCTGAACGGGCCCCGTCCGCGCGTCGGACAATGCCTGCCATACGTCTTCCTTCCGGACATGCATGCCGCGGATGTCATTCAACCAGCCATCATTGGTCTCTCCGACCACCGCATTCACGGAAGCCACCTGCTCATTCCCCGGCTGACGCAGCGTATAGGCCACGACAGCCTCCATTGCCGTGCCCACGTTCAGCGTGTTGGTCAGAACCACCGGGGTCTCGAGATTACCCAGCTCCTGCACCTGCGTCGTACCGGACAGCTTGCCAAAGCCGTTGCCTGCATAAACGGCCGCGGGGACCTTTTGCTGGAAGATATTCCCGTCATGCGGAAACACGGCGGTCACGCCTGTCCGGATAGAGTCGCCCCTGATGAGGGTCACCTGGCCCACTTTTACACCCGGGACATCGGTAATGGCGTCATACCCGCCGGGAGCCATGACCCCGATGGAGAGCCCGATTTCCCGGGAACGCCGCCCCTGCGCACTGGCCGCGGAGCCGGCGAGCAGCCCTAAAGTTGTATAATATATAAAATGCTTTAAACCAATCATCTGATTATTAAAATGTGGGTCAAAGTACGATTTTACCCCTGCCAAGCGTTTAATAGACCGGACCATGGTCTTCGGACCGGGTCCTCAACCCGATACCCTAAAATTGAAAACGTCCCTATGAAACACGTAGATTATCTCTATTTCAATATCTACAACTATTTCTACAGGATCAGTCTGTCGAGACAGTCGGTGAATCACCGAATACAGACGATGTACCTGTTCTCGCTGGGCCTTGGCGGATGGCTTCTGATGATGGAGTCGGTCTATCTGCACACCATCAGGCATTCCCGGTTTACATCCCCGATACAATCGACGATCTTCGCTGGGTCCATCTATTTCCTGACCGCGGCATTTTTCAATTATATCTTTATCGTTCGCGATCGCGATCAGAAGATATTCGGGAAATACGAGGAGAAGTTCATGAAGAACCCAAAGCGAAAACAACATTTCTTCATTTCGCTTGGGATCCTGATACTGCCCTATCTGGCCATGCTGTCTTTTTCGCTCATCTTTCCCAGGCACGGGCAGATCTAAGCGGCCGCCGCCACCCCGCACGCCGGGCAGCCGCCCCCCGAGGCCCGAGGCCGCCGGCAATCCTACCATATCTTCACCCGCAAACTATCTGGCCGATACATTTTATCTCCCGGCTTGACGTCGAACGCCTCATAGAATTCCGGTACATTCACGACGGGTCCGTTCACCCGCTCGCGCTCCGGCGCATGCACGTCCGTCATCACCTGGCGGGCAAGGCTTTCCTTCCTCACCTGCCCCATCCACCCGTACGCATATCCCAGGAAAAATCGCTGTAAAGGCGTATATCCCCCTATCTTTTCCCCCTTTTTATAGGTATCCGTCTTCCTGAAGGCATCCAGACCGATGAGCAGTCCGCCCAGATCGGCGATATTCTCGCCTTGCGTGGCGCTGCCATTGACATGCAGCGTATCCACCGGCACGAACTCATCGAATTGCCGGATGATCATGCTGGCGCGATGGGCGAACTGTACCGAATCCTCCGGCTGCCACCAGCCTTTGAGATTGCCATCGACGTCATATTGCCGTCCCTGGTCGTCGAATCCATGTGTCATCTCATGACCGATCCAGTTGGCGCCTGCATAACCATACACGAAGGCGTCGTCCAGCTCGTTATCTCTCATTCCGGGTATGGTGAAACCCGCGGCGGTCATGACGATCTCGTTGTTGCTCGGATTGTAATACGCATTATAGGTCTGGGGACTCATTCCCCATTCGGACCGGTCGACGGGTTTACCCAGTTTGGCCATATTGTAATGGTACCACCAATCGCGCGCGTGCTGCATGTTCAGCACGAAGGGGCCGCGATCGATCTTCAGACTGGTGAAGTCCTTCCATTTGTCCGGGTAGCCTACCTTCTTGGTGATCTTTGCCAGCTTGATATACGCCCGCTGTTTGGTACTGTCGCTCATCCAGGTCAGCTTTTCGATACGCTCGTGGAAGGCCGAACGGATATTCTCGATCAGCTCGCTGTAACGCTTTTTGGCCGTGTCGCTGAAATACTCCTTGACGAACAACTGTCCAAGTGCCTCCCCGATCGCTCCCTGTTCGGCATCGATTACGCGTTTCCACCTGGGTTTCGACGCCTTTACGCCGGACAACGATTTCGTATATTCGAAATAACGATTATAAGTGGTGCTGTCCAGGTAGGGCGCACTGCGCAGGATCAGCTGTTTGGCGAAATAGTCTTTCCATACGGGCAGCGGGGTAGACGTCAGCTCGTGATTCAGCGCGGTATAGAATTCCGGCTGACCGACGATGACCGAATCGAGGTGTTCGGCGCCAACCTTTTGAAAATACAGCGACCAGTCGAAAGCCGGTGTCAAACGCGCGAGATCGGCCACCGTCATCTTGTGATAGTTGGCATAGGGATCGCGCAGATCGGCCAGCTTCCGCGACGCCTTCGCAAGATCCGTCTCCAGCCGAAACACCGCTTCCGCCTTTTTCCGCGCGGCAGCCTCATCCGCACCCAGTTGCCGGAAAGTTCCGACGAGAAATTCGGTATATGCCTGCCGGACCCCCACGGTCCTTGCGTCCGTCTTGAAATAATAGTCGCGGTTGGGCATTCCCAGACCGCCCTGAGACAGCTGGTAGGCCATCTCCGCACTGTTCTTGTCGTCCTGGGCGACATAATCGCTGAAAAGGACGTTCACTCCCAAGAGGTGAAAGGCGGCCGTGGCGGCGGTAATATCTTTTGCGGACCCCATAGCCTGTATCGACCCGAGCTCGCCCTTCAATGGCTCCAGCCCCTGTTTATCGACATCGGTGGAATCCATCCCGCTGTACCAGAGATCCCCGATCTTTTGGGTGATGGTCCCTTCCGCCGCGTGCTGCGCCACCGCGTCTTCATTCACCTTTTGCAGCCGGTGATAGATCTCTTCCTGCACGAGATTGCCCAGACCCCACCCGCTCTCATCCGGGGGAATAGGCGTTCGCTTGATCCAGCCTCCATTCGCAAACGAAAAAAAATCATCGGCGGGGCGCACAGTGCTATCTATGTCGGCGGTAAGGAAGTCGGGCTTCACCGCGGTGTCGGAATGGTTGCAGGCAGCCATCATTAGCGCCAATGACAACCAGGGGGTATAAAGGGCTTTCATGCCATGAATATAAATTTTTAGCTCTAATTTGCCACCACAAAAAGGTCCTGGAGCAAAAAATCGTCATACTATGCATGATCCTGGTGATGAGCGGCGTGAGCGCGACCGGCCAGGTAGAGGTCAGGGGGACGGTCTATGACGAGTCGAAGCTTTTCGCGATGCCCGGCGTCAGTGTGCTGGGTACCTCCGGACAAGGTACTACGACGGACTCCGTTGGACGATATCATATCGTGCTGCACCCGGACGATTCTATTTATTTTTCCTATCTCGGCAGACATACCGGCAAACTCCCGGTCAGCCGCATCGTCCGGAACTATCCGCTCGACATGAGCCTCGCCGTACGCATCGACAGCCTACCCCTCGTGGTGGTGCGGCCACGGCCCTATCGTTATGACTCCGCGGAGAATCGGGATGAATATCGCAATGTCTTCGACTATCAGCCCGAAGGGGTCATCTTCGGCGGCCGCCGGAATAGACAAATGCTCCAGCTGCAGCAACGTCTCATCGAAGAAGAACAGGACAAATATGTCAGCTACCGGTTCAACAAAAATCTTGTCAAAAAAATTACCGGTCTCAAAGGAACAGAGCTCGACACGTTCATGAAGGTGTACCGGCCCACCTACGATTTTATCAAGAACTGCGAGAACGACTACGAATTCTACAAGTATATCAAGGATGCAGGGGTCTATTTCCAGAGCCATGGACAGTAATCGACGTCCCGCCGTCAAACATTTTTTTGATTTTTTCCCCCGGTTTATTACATTGTGTCATACTAACATATTGCTATGCCTGCCAAATCTCTACTACACATGACCCTGGCGCTGACCCTTATGGCCGCCGGGGTTTCTTCTTGTCATTCGGGCACCGGAAGCACCGGCACCGGAGACACCCTCACGAC
>DASYSV010000230.1:0-4505 GCA_036010185.1 Puia sp. | reverse complement strand
TTCGACGTATTCAAGAATGCCGTTGCTTCTTTCATGGTGGAATTGCTTCAAAAATGTCTCAAACAACCCGAGCCCAATCCGGATCTTTTTTATTTTGCAGAGGACGCGTTCGTACACCTGGACGACAGCGATGGACGAGTGATGGCGAACTTAGCACTTTTTTTCGCACTGCACCTGGCCGGCTTTTTTGGTTTCCAGATCGAGGATATCTACAGCGAACATGTGTCCTTTTTCGATTTAAGAGAGGGCCGCTTCGTCGACGAACATCCTCAGCATCCCTATATGCTGGAAGGCAATCTCGCCTATGCAACGGCGCAACTGCTGCGTGTACGGCAACCGGCCGAGCTCCGCGAGATCGCGCTCAATCAGGAAATGCGTCGCGCTCTCCTTCAAGCCTATCGGACCTTCTATGCACTTCATGTAGCCGATTTCGGAGAGATGCGTACGCTTGCCGTACTCCAGACCGTCTTGTCCTAAAGCAGGCGGCGGACAGTGGCCTCCTTCAGGCTGCCGTCTTCCGCATAGGACAGCAGCAGAACCCCTGGCCGTCTTCCCGGTTTGAGGCTCCCGAAGATATCCTCTATACCCAGCGCCCTTGCTCCATTGAAGGTTGCCCATTTTAACAGGAGAGGAGTATCCAATCGGGGATTCGATCGCTGCAGCGTTTTTATCTCTTCGAGAACGCTAAGCCCTTTATTCGACGCCAGGCTGTCGGTACCTATGACGATCCGGCAATCCTGTCGAAGGAGGACGTCGATGTCGGGAAGCCTGCCGCTGATATAAAGATTCGCCCGGGGACAAAGACAGAAATGCAGTGTCGGCCCATCCTTCGGCAACCCTTCCAGATCTTCCTTACTGGTTGCCACATTGTGTACGGCAATCACCGTTTGGTGACGGTGAAAATAAGAAGGCCAGACCGCCAGGCTCCTTTTCCCGAAGCCCTCGAAAAAGGATATGTCGATACCCAATTGCCGGTATAGACGCAGGAGGTCTCCAGATGCGTATGTCATGAACAGGTTTTCTTCTTCGCTTTCCTGGTTGTGTATCGTCTGGAGCCTGTTGCCTGGCAATGCCGCTATTAGCCGGAACAGTGCGGGTGAGACCGTATAGGGTGCATGCGCAACGATCGAACCCACCGCGCCGAACCGGTCATAAACGGCGAGGCTATGCGCCCACCTTTCCTGCGCCGACGTCTCATTGAAGCCGATGGTCTCGATGAAATTGTGGTAATAAAGACCTGCCTTCGCCTTTTGTTCCAGAGTATCGGTGGTATTGCAGATATCCCCTACAGCCACGATGCCGCCGTCCAGCATTTCCCGTTCGCCTTCGGCAATGGCACGTTGCACAGCATCCTTGTCGCCCGGCTGATTCCTGGTGTGGATCACACCCGTCAGAAAATCAACGAGGCCGGTGCCTTCAGGTATTACGCCCCTGAGATGAGACAGCTCCAAATGACAATGGCAATTGACGAAACCGGGACTGATAAGGCCGGTATAACACTCGATCCCGTCGCCTGCATCGCTAAATGGAACTACACCCTGAACCGCGCCATCGGTGGTTGTGATCAGTACGCTTTCCGGCGCGGCCAGGCCCTCCCCGGTAAATAAATAATCGGCTTTGAATTTGCGATAAGTCATTCCCAAACATTTTATCTTTGCGGTCCGCCGGCCATCTGCACACTTTTCCTCATGGCCCCGGCTAAAAGCACCGATGGATATGTTAGATAAGCTCGCAGCCATAAAAGCCCGGTTCGAAGACCTGGGAGTCGCGCTCAGTAATCCGGAGATCGTCAGCGATAACCGGAAATTCAGCGCCATGAGCAAGGAATACCGCAGTATCGAAAAGATCGTGCTCGCCTATCAGGAATATAAGGACCTTCTCGATACCATGGACTTCAACAAAGAAGCCCTGAGCGGAGACGATCCGGAGCTTCGGGAGCTGGCCAAAGCCGAGGCCCCGACCCTGGAAGAGCGCAAACTGCACCTGGAAGCCCATATCCGCCAGCTCCTGATACCCAAAGACCCGCAGGACGAGAAAAATGCCATTTTGGAGATAAGGGCTGGTACCGGCGGCGACGAAGCCAGTCTCTTCGCCGGAGACCTGCTGCGAATGTATATCAAATACTGTGAAAAAAGAGGCTGGAAAACAGCCATTTTGAGCGAAAGCGAGGGTACTGTCGGCGGGTATAAGGAAGTGCAGATGGAAGTGGTCGGCGATGACGTTTACGGCACCCTGAAATTCGAAAGTGGCGTACATCGCGTTCAGCGGGTACCCGATACGGAGACCAGCGGTCGGGTCCATACCAGCGCGGCGACGGTCGCGGTCATGCCCGAAGCCGAGGAGGTGGATTTCGAGTTGAAAGAAAGTGATGTAAAAATGGAAACCGCACGCAGCGGAGGGGCAGGGGGCCAGAATGTCAATAAGGTCGAAACCAAGGTCTTTCTAACCCACATCCCTACAGGAGTAACGGTTGTCTGCCAGACCGAACGCAGCCAGTTGGGCAACCGCGAAAAAGCCATGCAGATGCTGCGCACCAAGCTTTATGAAGACCAGGTCCGCAAACAGGAGGAAGAGATCGCCAGGCACCGGAAAAGCCTCGTCAGCACGGGCGACCGGAGCGCGAAGATCAGGACCTATAATTTCCCCCAGGGACGGGTAACCGATCATCGTATCGGCCTAACGGTCTATAACCTCGACGATGTCCTCAATGGCAATGTCCAGGAATTCATCGACGCCCTCCAATTTGCCGAGAATGCGGAAAAAATGGCCCGCCAGAATTAAAGCCGCATTAAAAACGCCGACCGGCCGGGTCGGAGCCTAAACTTTCGGGTCCTTTTCTTGTCTATTATCATGAAGGTTCTTTTAGAAGTTCTTTAAAAAAAAGCGCTAAAACTTGCTATAGATCAGGAATTTGCTTAACTTAAGAGAGCAATGCTAAATAAATGTTATTCCTCCCGCAAGGGGAAACCCGAAGTCGAATTCCGACGTAATTTTGGGCAGTGAATGACGGGGAACGGAGGTTGAGACATACAATATTGGCACCTGTTTTGCGTTATACACATCAAACAGTCTTTTCTATTTGACTCACATAAAGCAGTCAATTTTCTCATAAGCAGTTAGTTTTGGTTACGACCCCTGTTTCTACAGGGGTTTATTTTTTGGAGGAAGGCGATGTAACGTTGCCGGCTAACCGTTTTTGTTTTTCTCCGTCGGCAGCAACAACAGGTGACTGAACCCATATCCGAGCCCGGCCCCGATCATATCCGCTATAATATCGGCAAGATCGAAATCACGTCCCGGGATCCAATATTTCTGGACGTATTCCATACCGATACCATAGACATTGGCGAGGACATAGAAGGCAAAAAACCAACGAAACAGACGCCTCATATCCTGGGATCGTTTACTCAGACGCAGGTCCCAGAGGAATACGAAGCCTCCAAAGAGAGCCATGTGCACGATCTTGTCGAATTGGGGGATCCTGAACGCCTGTTCGTTGGGCAGGGCCGAACCGGGCAAGGTCATCAAAATTCCGATGATAATCGTCCAGGTTATGGGTACATACAATGCGGCGAAGTATTTCCTGAGAAAGATGACCATACACGAATATAGGCCGGGATGCAGTGATTTTGGGGACTTTTTTAGCTGGAATGTAGATTATTTTCCACTATTGTCGACGCCACATAACATCGGTAATGCGCTCTCGGGCAGGTCGTCATTGTGTTTGCATGGTCTTTCCCATCGACTGCATCTTCTGTAAGGTCGGAGAATTGCTCCCGCCCTTTTTTTCGATGGTAATGGCGAAGGCTTGCGCCTTTTGTGTATTCTTCATTTTCAGAATGACCTTGTCATCCGTAGCGTCGAATACCCCGAGATCTTTGGGCTTGTTGTCGATGAGGGCCCACAACTGGTATTGTTGGTCCGAAGGCAGTCCGGGCATATTCTTCACAACGAGGTAGACATCGGATCTGGTGGAATCCCAGTAGACATTGGCAGACGATTTCGGCGCAGCCTGCGTTCCAACCATATTGACCACCGTTACATCGGGGCTGCTGACCACTTTCTGTTCATCCACGATCTTTTTGAGGATAGTACTCGTCGTGTCAAGCGTTTCTTTCAACCGTTGATTGATATTGGTGAGGTCCTGGTTTTCCTGTCTCGTTTGATAGTACAGAAAGGTCATCCCGACAAGCAGCACGAAAAAAGCGGCGATGATGAGCCGTAGCAGTATCTGTATCTGGGTCCGGCCCGCCGTGGTCCCGGGTCCCCGCCGCGTCGGGAGCATTTTTACCGCTTCGAGGACTTTTGCCTTTACCTCCGGGGGAGGGGGAGTCGCATTTTCCGAGGCATAGCCTTCGAGGCTCTCCTCGAATTTTTTTCGTGCAACCACCAACTCGGGATATTGACTACACAATCGTTCGAATTCGGCTCTCTCCGACTCGCTGGCCAGTCCCATCACATAGCTTTCTATGATGCCGCTTTCGATATATTCCTGTACGTTCACT